>JAHZJA010000921.1 GCA_022601155.1 Deltaproteobacteria bacterium
GGTACCGCCGCGAACCGAAAGATCGGGGGGCAATCGATGATCGCGTGGTTGTGAATACTCCGCTCGGCGCTGGGCTACTTCCCCTACGAGGGAGGTCGGCCGGCGGTCTTCGGGGCCGCCGGCGCGCCTCCATGTACCCATGACGAACACGCGTGAATCCATCGCCGACCCGTCTCGAAGCCCCCACCCGACCCGAGGCGTCTGGCTTGGCCTCGTCGTGGCCCTGGCCGTGCTGGGCATCATCGACGGCGCCTACTTGACGATGGTCCACGTGGACTACGAGCTGAGCCCGGATTCGATGCTGCGGGCCGTGTGCGGAGCACTGGCGTCCAACGGCTGCGCCGTGACGGTGGGTCGATTCGGCGCGATCGCAGGGGTGCCGGTCTCGGTCATCGGTTTCGGTGGTGCGGCCGCGACGGCGGTGACCGCCACGCTCGCCTGGCGTCATCGCGAGCGACCGCGCGATCGCTGGCGAAGCACCACGCTCTTGCTTGCGACGATCAGCGTCCTGGCATCGATGGTGATGGCGACGCTGTCGTCCATCGAGGGCTCGTTCTGTCCGTTCTGCGTCGCGTGGTACGGGATCAACGCCTCGATGGCGATCGCTGCCCTCGTCGCCTGGCGAACGGGCACACGGACGTCGGTGGGGCGCGTGGTGGTCGATACGTGGGGGACTCCCGGTGTCGTGGCCGCGACGACCATGTGCTTCGCTCTGGCCATCGGCTACGGCGGGTATCTGCAGCTTCGCTCCGCGGCGATGGTCGAGCGAGCCAACGCCGCACTCGAGCGACTCCTCGATGGCGAGCAGCCGGTCGAGCTGGACCTCGAAGGTCTCCCGAGCGAGGGCCCGGCCGATGCCGTGGTGACGCTGGTAGAGGTCGCCGATTTCGAGTGCCCGTATTGCGCCGAGCTGTGGGCGTCGACGCGGGAGTACACCGAGAAGTCCGAGACCGAGGTGCGCGTGGTCTTCGTGCCGTTCCCCGTGGACGACTCGTGCAACGAGTCCGTGGTGGGGGTGCACATGATGGCCTGTGCCGCTGCGCGGGCCGCCCAGTGTGCCGAGCGCCACGACGCCTTCTTCGAGTACGGCGACCTGCTCTTTGACAACCAGTACGCACTCAAACGCGAGGACCTGGTGGACTACGCGACGCAGCTGGGCATCCCAGCGGGTGAGTTCGAGGAATGCCTGGACGACCCCGAGGTTGATCGGGAGCTTCGCGAGCGCATCCGTCGTGCGCGTAAGATGGGGATCGCCACCACGCCCACGTTCTTCGTCAACGGGTTCAAGTTCAAGGGTGCTCGGGACCCCCAGTGGATGCGGCTGGTGCTCGACGGCTTTGCTCGGCGGGTTGATGGCTGACGCATCGGCCGGTCGCGCACGACCGTGGTGCGTCTGGACCCTGGGCGAGCTCGTAGCGCGCTGCCACGTCGGTCGAGGACAGCCCACGCTCATCGCGTAGCGACCGCGCTCCCGCCCGCTGCGTCACGGTCTCGGGGCCACGGCCGACGTCGACGGTGACCGTGGGGCCCCGCGCGGTGGTGGGTCCCAGCGGTCGATTTCGCAACCTCTCACGCCGGGTCCGGGCGATGGCGAGCCGGAGCGGTGCAGAACTTGTACCCGAGCCCACCGACCGCGCCGCCGTGAACACTCATAGCCGTTGGTTGTGACTCCAGGGGGGAGGGGAGCATGGGTGTCGTACGGAACGATACACGAACGACGAACGGCCCCTTTCGATGCGACAGGACGACAACGATGTACGAGCTGAGCCAACGCCACCACCCTACGGGCAGCAGCACCGTCTTCGGCGCCTTGGCCGGGCCCTCGTGTGCACGTGCCGCTGGCACGCTGCGACGAGCCCAGGGCCCAAGATTCGCGAACGCATCGATGACCGTAATCGCGCGCGGTGCAGACGGGGTGGTCTGCTCGGGATGATAGGCCCGCCTCGCTGTTAGTCGAACAGCCCCTACCGTGCGAACCGTGGAGTCCATGCGAGACGAGACCGACGACCGCGACGCACACAGAGGGATGCGGTCGATGTGGAGGACATTGAAGTGGGGGCCGGATATGGCCGTCTTCGATGTCGCCGTGGGCCCCGGTGGCGAAGCGGGCGGACCAGCCCAAGGAGATGGACGAGCCCCTGCCCGCAAGGCCCTCGCGCTGATGCGCGCGACCGAGGTCCGGGTTCGACCTCGGGGTCCGCGAGCGGCCGCGCCCGCGCCCCGCCCGTCCGGCGACGGCGATGCTGCCAACATCTCGCCGAAGGTCGAGGCCGATGACACGAGCCGAGCCACCATCGCCCGCTGGCGTGGGCTCGAGGCGTTCGGAAAGCGAGCCGAACCCGCGGCAGCCGTAGAGCTCGATCCCGACACCGAGCAGCGGATCAATGCGAGGGTTCGGCGGCGGCTGTTCGGCGCGCCGCCCTCCCCGATCCGCATCGGCCGCTTCATGGTGCTGGAGGAGATCGGCCGCGGCGGGATGGGCCGGGTCTACTCGGCGTACGACGAACAGCTCGATCGCAAGGTGGCGGTCAAGGTCTTGCTCGATGATGAGTTCCCGGGCGAGGCGGACCGCCTGCGATTCCGGCGCGAGGCCCAGGCGCTCGCTCGTCTGTCCCACCCGAACGTCGTCACGGTGCACGAGGTTGGTGACAGCGACGGGCAGTTCTTCTTGGCGATGGAGTACATCCGCGGCCAGAGCCTCTCCCGGTGGCTGCGCACCTCGCCGAGCTGGCAGCAGGTACTGGAGGTCTTCGTACAGGCGGGGCGAGGACTGGTCGCGGCCCATGCCGCAGGCCTCGTACACCGAGATCTCAAGCCCGCCAATCTGATGCGTAGCGACGATGGCGTGGTCAAGGTGCTCGACTTTGGTCTCGCCCGCGTGGCGGCCGATCAGCCCGAGATCCGCACCGAAGAGTCTCGGCTCACCAGCTCGCACTCGAGCTTGTCGTTGTCGCTGACGCAGTCGGGGGTGGTCATGGGGACGCCCGCCTATATGGCGCCCGAGCAGTTCGGGGGCGAGGCTCTCGACACGCGCAGCGACCAGTACAGCTTCTGCATGGTGCTGTGGGAGGGCCTCACGGGCGTACGCTTGTTCTCGGGGGCCAACGTCGACGAGCTGCTGGAAGCGCGACTCATCGGTCCTCCTCCGTGGCCAGACTCGGCGCCCCCGATGCCCAAGGTCATCATCGAGGCGATTCGTCGCGGGCTGGCCGTCGATCCGAACGATCGCTGGCCGAGCATCGAGGCGCTGCTCGAGGTGCTGGCGCGCACGCCGAGGCGCCGCCGTAACCGCTGGCCGCTGGGGCTGGCGGTGGTGGGCTCGCTGGGCCTGGGCGGGATGATCGTCAAGACGTGGTCCGAAGCCTCCAAGCCGCGATGCAGCGGAGCCGAGCGACAGCTGGATGGGACCTGGGACGATGCTCGTCGGGCCGAGGTCGGGGCCGCCCTGTTGAGCGTCGAGCAGCCGTATGCCAGCGCGGTGTGGAGCCGGGTCAACCGAGAACTCGACGGCTATGCCCAAGCCTGGGTCACGATGCACAACGAGGCCTGCGAAGCGACCGCCGTGCGTCAAGATCAATCGCCGCGGGTCTTGGACCTGCGCATGGGGTGCCTCAGTCGTGCCGCCGGGGAGCTGCGCGCGACAGTGGATACGCTGGCGGATGCCGACGACACGGTGCTGGGGTTGGCGCAAGAGCTCGTGGCCGACCTGCGGCCGCTGTCGCACTGTGCAGATACCGACGCGCTGGATGCCATGACCGATCCGCCGCGGCCCCGCGACGCGGATGCCGTCGAGCGAGCGCTTCAGCACCTGGCGAGGGCCAAGAGCGAACACAGGGCCGGGCGCCATGATAGCCAGAAGGAAGCGGTCGAGGCGGCCGCCGATCTGCTCGATGGCGTGGACTATCCACCCGCTCGCGCCGAGCTCCTGCTTCGGCGTGGGGAGCTGCAACGCAACATTGGCAACGCCCAGGCATCTGCCGATGCGCTCTCGGACGCCGTCGAACTCGCGACACGCAACGGCCAGCGACGGTTGGCCGCGGATGCAGCGACGAGCTGGATGCAGGTCGTCGGGACGGGGCTGGAGCGACCGGACGCCGCGCTGGCCCTGCGCCCGTTCATCCAGGGCCTGGTCGAGGCGGGGACTCCGCGCAGTGCGACCTACCACGGCGTTCTCGGGCAGGTGCTGGCCATGCAGGCGAGGTACGGAGAGGCCGAGGCCGCACACCGCAAGGCGCTCGGCGTCCGTCTCGAGTTGCTGGGTCCCGATCATATCGATGTTGGTGCGTCCCACACCGATCTGGGCGGGCTGATGTACAGCCAAGGAAAGTTCCGGCAATCCGAGGCCGAGTACCGCGCGGCGCTGGAGGTCTACGAAAGAGCGCTGGGGCCCCGTCACATCCGTATCGCGTTCGCCCGCAGCGACATCGCGACGGCCCTGCTCGAGCAACGGGAGTACGAGGAGGCAGAGATCGAGTTTCGGGCTGCGCTCTCGCTCTCGGCGAGCGCGCTGGGGCCCAACGATCCCAAGACCATCGGCTTCCGCAACAACATCGCGGTGACCCTTCAATCGAGCGGCCAGTACGAGGAGGCTGCGGGCCAGCATCGAGCCGTGCTCGCGATGCGCAACAGGGTGCTGGGCCCCGGTCACCCCAACTCCGCCGACTCGCGGTGGAATCTCGCCGCCGTACTCCAGGCGCAGGGCAAGTACCAGGAAGCGGAGGCCGAGGTCCGGACGGTGCTGCGGTCATACGAGCAGGCGAGCAGCCCCCATCGCGGCTCGATCGCCGCCACGCGGGATTTTCTCGGTCGCGTGCTCCACTCGCAGGGCAGATACGAGGAGTCCGAGTTGGAGCTTCGCACCGCAGTTGCATTGCTCGAGAAAGTTCGCGGCTCCAAGCACCCCAGGGTCGCCGACTCTCGCTGGCACCTCGCGGAGGTGCTGGAGAGACAGCATCGCTACGAAGATGCCGAGGCCGAGGTGCGGGCGGCACTGGAGATCTACGGCGAGACGGTCGGGTCCGACCATGTGTGGATCGCCGACTCCCATCAATACCTCGGCACGCTGCTGCGCGAGCAACAGCGCTACGAGGAGGCCGAGGCCGAGTATCGCGCGGCGCTGACGTTGCGAGAGATGATCAGCGAGCCCGACCACCACGACCTCGCCGCGGCACGGGAGGATCTCGCCGACTTCTTGCTGGAGCGTGGACGCGAGCGCGAGGCCTTGCCCCTGGCCGAGACCGCGTGGGTCCGACGGCAGCGCGACGACAGCTCGATGGGCGAGCGTGGTCGGACGGCTCTGCTGCTTGCTCGTATCTTGTGGAGCATCGACAAGCCCGCGCGCGATCGAGCCCGAGCCCGCAAGCTGGCCCAGGAGGCTTCGCGGGTGTACCGAATCGCGGGCCCCGAATTCGAGGAGGGGACGCGTGCGGCACGACGGTGGTTGAGCGATCACCGGGCACCGTAGTCCATCGATCGGTCGCGCGGCGCCGACGGACACGGGGTCGGGACCGACGTCCGCGGGGCTTCAGTGCGGCAGCGGCCGACGCCATCGAGGGGCGAGGGCATCGATGGCCGCCTGGGCCCACGCGACGATGTGCGGGAACCGAGGCGCGTGCACGGGCACCCACGCGAGGTGCTCGACGGCGGCGCGCACGTGGAATCGCCACTCTTCGGTCTCGTCGACGTCGACCCCCGCGGTCTCGCGGTAGGCGGCCAACGCCCGGCGGGCAAACGGCACACCATTGGAGCACAGGTAGCGAAGGTCTTCTTCCCGGGCGCCGAGGTGGGCTTCGTCGAGGTCGAGCAGCGCGCGGAGCGAGCCGTTCCCGGGGTCGACGACGACGTTGAACAGGTGCGGATCGCCGTGTACTGGAACCGAGTCGTACGTGCGCTGCGCCCACCAGCGTCGCAGGTGCTCGAAGGCGTTGCGCAGCGTCGGGGCTTGAACGTGGTCCACGAGCACGCGGCCCGCGGCATCGAGCGTGGTGGCTGCCGTGCGTGCGGCGAGGCCCAGCCCGCGTGCTTGGGAGACCGGGACGCTGGCGTGGACCTGGGCGAGCGTGCGACCCAGGTCCTCGGCGAACCGCGCACCCGCGGGGGTCAGCGGACATCCGTCGAGGTACCGGTCTTGCGAAGGAGGCAGCGCCGGGAGCCCGAAGACCAGCCGCTCCACGTCGTGTCCCACCAAACCGGGCACCCGCTGGCGCAAATGCAGCCGGATCTGCGGATCGTGGACGGTGACCGGGGGCAGTCGATCACCCACGGCCGGCTGCAGTGCTTGCACCAAGGCGGCCTCGTGCTCCAGGCGCACCCAGCCAGCCTGATCGACCGCGACGAAACCAACGTGAGCCGGCAGACCGATCAACCAACGCCACTGTCGCCAAATCCACTGCACTTCATTGCGGTTGACCGCCCACCCATGGCGGGTTCGCAACCCTTCGAGCACCTGGTGCATGACCGACGGTGCAGGCGCTGGCACGTACGAGAGGATAGCCACAGCGAGTTTACAGCGTCCACTCGGCCTGAGCGCCGCCGTCGTTCGACGCGAGATCCTGCATGGATCGATCGCGGGAGGTCCTTCAGCGCTGCGACCGGCTGTCACGGAGTACGGGCGCCGATGCCTCCTGTGTAACAGAATCCCGCAATGGGGATAATGCAAGTGTGGCTTCCACCTCCAGCCGGTATCCAGTAGTCAAATAGCATACATTGTCCGACCCCAATGTGGTGGTTGCTGGAACCTACCCCGGCCCTTCGCCCATGCCCGACGTCCCGCCTCCTTCCTCCACCCCTCCTGCATCCGGCCCAACGCCATCCGAGTCATCGTCCCCCGCCCCCTGCCGTATTGAAGCTTGGGCCGAATCTCTCGTCGGCCGCACCCTCGATCGTCGTTATCGTCTCGAAGCCGTCCTCGGCTGCGGAGCCACCAGCGTGGTGCTTCGCGGCGTCCATGTTCGTCTTGGCAAGCCCGTCGCGATCAAGATCCTCGACGCCGCTCGCCGCGCCAATCGCATGTTTCGCGCGCGATTCGAGCGTGAGGCACTCGGGGCCTCGAGACTGTGCCACCCCAACTGCGTCGAGATCGTCGATGTCGGCGAGGACGATGACCTCGCATATTTCGTGATGCCATTTGTCGAAGGCACCGAGTTATCGGAAGTCGTTCGACATGGTGTGGGCCTCACTCGAGCCCTGGCTTTATTCGACCAAGTACTGGCGGGGCTCGAACACGCGCACGCCCAGGGGATCATCCACCGCGACATCAAGCCGGAGAACATCCTGTTGGTGCGCGACCACTCTGGCAACGAGCAGATCAAGCTGATCGACTTCGGTATCGCCAAGGTCTCCGAGCCCGACGACGGCAAGAACCTCACCGCAATGGGCGATGTGTTCGGGACTCCCCAATACATGAGCCCGGAGCAGGGGCGCGGCGATCCGGTCACCGAGCGGACCGATCTGTACTCCGCTGGCCTGGTGCTCTACGAGCTGCTGACCGGAGAGATCGCCTTCGATGGTGACGATGCCTTCGAGGTGATCCGTCGCCAGCTTCAAGATCCACCGCCGCCGCTGAGCCCCGAGCTGGCCGAGCGGGTGTCGGACTTGATGCCGCGGCTGCTCGCCAAGCTGCCCGAGGAGCGCTTCGAGAGCGTGACCGAGGCACGCAGGGTGCTGGCCGAGGTTCGGGAGGCGCAGCCCATTCCCCGTCGGGGAGGGGTCCGTCGTCGGATCGTGCGCACGGGCACCCAGCCCGCGCTGCCTCCCGAGACGGTGCGGCGCGCGAGCAACCCGTCGGTCGAAGCCGACACGGTGCCCGTGTTCGATCCGGACGTTCTGGCCCGGGCCTACGGAGGGGCAGGGGGCACCGTGCCCGCGTTCGACTCCGATGTGCTGGAGCGATGCCGCGAGCCGGGGGGCACCGTACCGATGCTCGATTCCACCACCCTCGAGCGAGTGCGCTGCGCACCCACGGTGGGTACGGACGAGTTCGCCATTCTGAGGCCCTGGTGGAAGCGGCCCTTGGTCGCGGCGATCTTGGTCGCGGCCGCGGTCGTGCTCGGCTTGCTCGTGCACGGCTTGCTGCGTCAACGCTCGGTCGTCAGCGATGTCGCCCATGTGCTGTGGGGAGTGGGAGATACCCCCACGTTGGCAGCGGGGGCGGTCGTGCCGACGGACGGGTGAGACCCGTACGACGGCGACCGGGGCTCAGTTGGCAAGCCCGGCGCACTGGCACAGCCCGGTGCCCGGACTACAGGACCCGGCCGAGCACGAGCAGCCCACGAAGCCCACTGCGCCTGTGAACGAGTAGTTCGGCCAGCACACGTCCCCAAACCGGTACGGGCTCTCGGGAAGGGTGCAGCTTCCGTCGCAGGCGGTCACGCCCTTGATTCCCGTGCAGGCACACTCGGCGGTGCCGGGTCCGCACGAGGGCGAGTTGAAGCAGGTGCATCCGGTGAAGCCCATCGCGTCGCCGTGGAAGCCGCCGTAGGGCCAGCAAAAACCGTCGAAGTCGGTCACGTTGGACAGCACGCAGGTGTTGCCGCCTCCGCTACATCCACCCTCGGTGACGGGCTCGATGCGAATGGGTACGCGGTAGATGTCGCGGTCGATGATCCCGGGCGTGGCCGCCACGTAGTAGAGGTAGGCGGTGCCGTCGGCGTACATGAAGTTGAAGCCCGGTGAGCCGGGGTCGGTGATCGACGGGTAGCTCGCGTGCCAGCTGGAGACCTGTTGCCCCGCGCCTGTGGTGGCCGGGGACGGGTGGAGACCGCCGCCGAAGTTCAGCCCGGCCGAGCCCCCGATGTTGCTCACGGGAGAAAACTGGGGATTGGCCAGTGTCGGTGTCGTCGTGAACGCGGCGTGCTCGGTCGACGCGGTGTAGCCGTGGAGGATCCAGCGGCCGGCCTGCTCGGAGCGGACCATGCCGAAGCTCAGCGGGAATACGTTGGCCTGGGCGACCCCGGAGGCAAAGCCGATGGTGGTGGAGTTGGAGCCCATCGGTACGTGGGTGAACACGTGCACGGTGCCCGCGCTCAGCCGACTGGTGATCGTCGTCCAGCCCGAGCCGTTGTAGTACTGCCATGCGCCCGAGGCCCAGCCGCCCGCGTCGATGTCCGAGGTGCGGAACAGGCCGAAACCCTCGCGGTACGGGACGCCCGGCTGGATCTCGGAGATGCCGACGGTGACGTAGTGATACGCGCCCTCCCGCACCAGATTGCTCGGGTGGAAGTACCCGAAGCGAACGTCATCGGACCCTCCGAAGGGGCGGTTGCGGTCGAGGAGCTTCTCGGGGGCGATCGCCACCCGGGTCTCCGACTGTTGCCCGTTCACGGGATGGGTGAGTGACAGGTTGCGCCCCCCGTCGCTGGAGCTGAGGTGATGGATGGAGTTGAACCACCACTGCGCGGGGTAGCCGATGCAGTCGTCGGGCGGACGGCTCCATTCCGGGTACCACTCGTGGTGCGCCAGGACCGAGAGGTTGATGCCGTCCTCGGTCCACACCGACATCGGCCAGGTCCGGTTGTCGTAGTCTTGCTCGTAGATCGACAGCGTGTTGGTTCGGAGCTGCTCGGGGGCTTGGTTGACGTCGACGACGAAGTCCGAGTAGCTGGTGCTCGTGAGTCGAAAGGTCTCGCCGCCTGCGATCATTGCGTGCGTTCGCTGGGCCCAGTCCCGCCACATGCGGATCGGCGCGTCGGGAATGGCGCAGCGCTCGCGGTTGACGTCGTAGTTCCACACCAGCTCCGGAGGGCCGATCACATCGATGCGAACGCCGAGCGTGGGCGCATCACCCAGCACGCGCGCATCGGAATCGTCGGCGTCGATCGGCCGCTCGAGGTCGGTGGCCTCACAGGCACCGAGGGTCAGCAGGGAGGTCGATAGCAGGGCCCCCATCCATCGTCGGATGCGTTGGGTCGTGTTTGCAGATCGTCGTGGCATCGTGTTCGTCCGTCGCAGCGGCGCCGACGTCCACTCATCGGACCGCCCCTACATGACCACGAGCCACCGCCACGGGCCGCCGGTTCCCTGCCGCTTCACGCGGTGTCGCGGGGGTATGGAGCCCGGCACTGGGTTCGCGTCGAGAACCGGGGGCAGGCCGCAGTGGAGCCGGGAGCGCCGGTCGAGCCCGCCACGCCGCCTCGGGGATGACCGTGTCTGGGGCCGCCTGCCGTGGTGGGGCCGGGCTCACCCCGCAGATGAGACCCACCGATCGACGGGGAATCGTTGCCGCTGGTGCCGCCGTGGGGCGGGTTCGTTGGGCTGCACGACCCTGGGCGTCCGGGGTAGGGTCTGGGTCGCCGATGCCCTTGCGTCATCGCCTCGCCGCACCCGTCGACATCGCCTCCACGGCGGCCTTCCGGGTGCTGTTCGGGGTGATGATGCTGCTGGCGGTCGTTCGCTTCGCCGCTCGTGGCTGGATCGACGCGCTGTACGTGCAGCCCGCTCACCTGTTCGGCTACTGGGGCTTCGAGTGGCTCCCTCGCCTGTCCGCCTCGGGGCTCTACCTGCTGTTCGCGGCGCTGGCGGTGCTGTGCCTGATGATCGCGGTGGGCCTGTACTACCGGGTGGCGATCGTCCTGTTCTTCGTCGGCTTTGGCTATGTGGAGCTGCTCGACGAGACCACCTACCTCAACCACTACTACTTCGTCAGCATCGTGGCCGGGCTGATGATGTTCATGCCGATGCACGGGGCGCTGTCGCTCGACGCACGGCGCCGGCCAGCACTGCGCCGAAGCACCATCCCCGCGTGGGTGCCGGGCATGCTCCGGATCCAGCTGGGGATGGTCTACCTGTTCGCGGGGCTCGCCAAGCTCGACAGCGACTGGCTGCTCCATGCTCAACCGCTTCGGATATGGCTCGAGGCTCGTCGGGACATGGCGGTGGTCGGGCCGTGGCTGGCCCACGATGCGTGGCCTATGCGATGTCGTGGGGCGGGGCGATCTTCGACCTCACGATCTTCGGGTGGTTGACCTGGCGACGCTCGCGTCCGTTCGCGTATGCGGCCGTCGTCGGCTTCCACCTGATGACTGGGGTCTTGTTCCAGATCGGGATGTTCCCGTGGATCATGATCGTGGCGACCACCGTGTTCTTCGAGCCGAGCTGGCCACGTCGGTGGACTCCGCAGCACTGGTGGCCCTCTTCGTCATCGCGGCCCTCCGAGGGGCTGCGACCGGCCGCGTCGTCGACGGTGGTCTATGGCCTCGCGCTGCACTTGGCGGTTCAGCTGCTGCTCCCGCTGCGTGCGCTCGCATATCCCGGCCGCACCGCGTGGCACGAGCAGGGCTTTCGGTTCGGCTGGCGGGTCATGCTGATCGAGAAGACGGGCATGGTGCAGCTGCGGGTCCGCGACCCCGCCACGGGTCGGCGCTGGCGGATCGATCCGCACGACGACTTGACCGCGCTGCAGGTGAAGATGATGTCCACGCAGCCGCACATGATCCTCGCCTACGTCCACGTCGTCGCCGAGCGCTTCGCTCAGCGCGGGATCGGACCGGTCGAGGTGTATGTCGATGCCTGGGCGTCGCTCAACGGCCGTCGGAGTCGGCGGTTGGTCGATCCCGACGTCGACCTCGCCCAACAGCGCGACACCCTGGCCCCCAAGCCCTGGATCGTGCCCTTCGTGGACAGTCGCGTTCCGTGAGGGCTTCGTTGCGCGTCGGTCGAGGCCCCCGAGACCCGCCGACGGCGTCCTGGCACGCGAGACGATCCGCGACAGCCCTGGTCTAGTCGCCGTCGTTGTCGTTGAGGGTGATGTTGATCCCCAACAATCCGGCCACGTCGACCTCGAACAGCCGCCGCAGCTCACGGACGACATCCTGTGCGGCGCGGACCCGGGCGGGATCATCGGTGACCGCGAGCCGCAGCGGATCCGGCAAGCCCACGATCGCGACCTTCGATGCGTCGATCTGGGTTCGGATCGCGGTGTCCAGCTCGGCGTCGAGGGGGCCGACCACATCCGCGAGGCCGAGCCCTCCGCCTCCGAGGTAGACCTGCTCGACGCCCTCGAGGTTGGCGATGATGTCCACCCGAGCGTTGTCGGAGAAGCGGGACTCGACCGCATCGGGCTGCGGCGTGCCACCGCTCTTGTCGCCCAGCGGTCGACCGAGCTTCATGTCGGTGATGTTCTGCAGCGCGAAGACGGTGTGGTTGACCACATCGTTCACCGCCATGCGCAGGCTGGGGTTGCCCGGGCTGTCGTCGCCATCGGCGCGCAGACGTCCGGCGAAGTCCCCACCAGCCGGGTCCCAGGCGTCGTGGAGCTCGGCGGCCCGCACGGCGACGCGAGAGGCAAGCGCACTGCCGAGAGCACAGCGGTGGGCACCCTCGGGGGTTGCGGGATCGAGGCTGGCTACGATCGCCGCCTCGTCGGTGGTGGGATCGAACAGCAGGTACTCCAGCACCGGGAGCCCCTTGGTCGCCGTGCCCTGAGCCTCGACCCACTGGGGCGTGGGCTCTTCACCACTGGCGATGGCCTCTTCCACGGCGTCGGTGCGGACCGGCCAAAAGTCGATGGCGGAATCGATGCGAAGGTCGACGATGGGCCCAAACGCCCACGCCTCCGCCCGCTTGAGCGGGACCCGAGCGTCGAGCCATGCGCTGCGCACTCCGGCCAATTTCGCGCTGGGATCGGGGCACAGCCCCTCGGCCTCGGCGGCCAGCGTGGCGCTTGCGGTCTCCAGCTCTGCGTAGGCCGGGACGAACACGCGGGTCGCGAGGCTCTCCAGCAGCGCTTCGCGGGTGGGACCCGTGGGGCCGGGATCGGCGAGGCTGCAGCCCGCGAGCACGACGAGCCAGAGCGGCAAGGATCGGTTCATAGCGACTCGAGGAACAGTAGCAAGCGCCCGCGATCGGCTGGAGTGAGGGCAGTAAAGTCCTCTCGCGACCGTTCCGCCTCGCCGCCGTGCCACAAGATCGCTTCCTCGGCATCACGGGCGCGGCCGTCGTGGAGCAGCATCGTATGTTCGTTGACCCGCTGCAGCAGACCCAGGCCCCACAGCGGAGGCGTTCGCCACTCGGTCCCCGTTGCGTCGAAGTCGGGGCGACCGTCGGCCAGCGCCTCGCCCATATCGTGCAACAGCATGTCGGTGTAGGGCCAGATCGTTTGGTTGGCCGCCTGTGGAATGTCGGCAAACGCATCCTCGGTGACGAACGACGCCACATGGCAGTCCGCACAGCCCACTTCGGAAAACAGCTCTCGCCCCGCCAGCACCTCGGGGTCGTCCACGTCTCGCCGGGCGGGTGGCGCCAGCGTTCGAACGTAGAACGTCACCCGGTCGACCACCTTGTCGTCAGCCTCGGGCTGCATGCTGACCGCGGCCTGCTGGCACTCGAGCTGAGGCTCGGCGCAGTTGTTGCCGGGCCGCAGGGTGGTCGTGATCCCGAGGTCTCCGAGGAAGGCCCCAGTGTTCTGCTGTCGCAGCCCAGGCTGATTGGCCTTCCAGCCGAACCGCCCCAGGCGGGGCTGCCCGGTGATGGGATCGAACGGATAGTTCGGTCGCCCCGAGATCCCGTCACCATCGCGGTCGTCGGGATCGGCGTACGCCAGGATGTCGGCCTCGGGGACGGCTTCGAGCAGGCCCAGGCCAAACACGGCCGGGGCCGAGCGAGGCGAGATCAGCAGATCGTCGGGGAGCGGGCCGAAGGCCAGGTCCTCGAAGCGATAGGTCGGCTGGCGTAGCGAGTATGTGGCGCCGTCGGGGTACTGCCCCGGGACTTCCTCGTACTCGACCAACGGTGTGCCCTCCGCGGGAACCCCCGTGATCCCCTGCGGCTGCAGCTGCCCACCGTAGGCATCGACCGGGTGTGGTCCGCCATTGTCGGTCGAGCCGGGCACGGACAGTCGAATCAGCACGCCCAGCATGTCCTCGCCGGGCAGCGGTGGCCGTCCCCGTCCATCGCGAAAGTGGCACGCCGAGCACGACTTGGCGTTGAAGACGGGCCCGAGGCCATCGCGGCCTTCGGTCGATGCGGGGGCCTCCACCCAGTTCTGGTTGAAGAACGAGTTGCCGACGAAGTGATCGCCGCGCTGCTGCTGGTCGAGGTTGCGAAAGTGTAGGGCGTAGGCCAGGCGGGTGGTGTCGAACACCGTGGTTTCCCCGCCCGCCAGCTCTTCGCCCAAGAAGGGTGCGAGCCCGGGCTCGTCCTCCCCGCAGCCTAGAGGCAGCAGCAAGGCGAGGACGAACGACCGGATGGTGCGCACCATGAGCTACTCGAGCGCGACGTTGAGGGTGATGTCCATCGTCGCGGCGGCTTCGACGAACACATCGCCGAGGTCGCGCAGCGACGCGATCGCATCGGCGACCGCAGTCCGCTCGGGCGAGCCGTCGGCGGCTTGGATTGCCTGATCGAACGGAGCAGGAATCGCGCGCACGAGAGCCTCGGTGGCGGCGAGCTGATCCGCGATGCGCATGGCGAGCTCGGGGTCGCGTGCTTCGACGAGCGTGTCGATGCCGGGGCCCGAGACGGATCCAAAGTCGCCCGTGTAGGCGTTCTTCACCGCCAGGAAGTTGTACAGGATGTCGTTGTGCGTGTTGTCCGAGAAGCAGGAGTGCTCGTCTTCCTGCAGCTTGGTGTCGAACGCGACGTTCATGCGCTCCTCGGCGAGCTCGGCGCTGGCCAGGGTGCCGAAGCCACGCATGATCCGTTGCACCGCGTCCTCGGGCGCGAGCGCGACGAACTCGGCCCGATAGTTGTCGCCCGCGGCGGGGTCCCACTCGGCGCGAACTGCCGCGAGGTCATCGGTCAGAAGCTCGGCCACCACGCCGAGGTACTCGCGCCGTCGGTCGGCGTTGGGGATCGCCCCACCGTCGAGGAAGTCCTCGTGGCTACGATCGCCGGGGCCCCCTTCGTTGAGATCTTGTCCCCACAGCAGGAACTCGATCGCGTGGTAGCCGGTGGCGACGTTCTCTTCACCGCCAACCTCGTTGAGGCTCGCCAGCGATTCCTTGGTGATGTCGACGCTGGGGTCGTTGATGATGCCGCCGTCGGGCATCCCGTCCACGTAGTCGACGTAGACCTCGTCCATGGGCCAGGCGTTGAGCTGTCCCTCGGGCCCGTCTTCGTCATCGATGGGTCCGTCGTAGAAGCGGAACGACTCGGTCTGCCCGTAGGGCTCCCGCGCCGCGAACCACGCGTCCTTGGCCGCCTGCTGGGTTGCGGCGCTGGGATCGGCCACGAAGTCCCCCAAGGCACCTTGCAGCGACTGGGCACTGATCAGCGACTGGTCGTAGGTCGCGAAGACGAGGGCGGCGTAGCCTTCCACCACGGGGGCAGCCTCGTCCGCGGTCAGAGGACCGAGCGGGGTGTCGGTGCTGGAATCCGAGCACCCCATCAGGCCCATACCCAGGCTCAAGCCAATGGGAGCGAGCCGAGCAGAAACGCGGCGAGCGCGGGACGGCGAACCGTTCTTCAACATGGGTAATATTGAAAATTAATTTCAAAATCATGTCAACCGTCGCTCTCGTGTCTTTCCAGCATAAATAGCTCCTGATCGTTGTTTGGAGGCTTTTATCAGGGGGCCGGGTAGCCTCGGCATCGAGAAATTGATGGGTGACATTCAAAATCTTTAAAGAAATGGGTCCTCCGACAAGGCGCAACGACCCGGAGTTCCGCCGCCAGGAACCCGTCGTGCCGATCGGTCGGCGCTGAGGACGCTCAGTCTGCGAGCGTGGTCAGACCCAGCTGCTCGATCCAGTGCGCAGCGGTGTCCAGCGGCGAGCGACCGGCGAAGCCTGCCGCGATCGCGTCGGCCTCCGCTCGCGCCGCATCGAACTCTCCCA
>JAHZJA010000922.1 GCA_022601155.1 Deltaproteobacteria bacterium
CATCCCCGGCGCCAAGTATGCCTCGGCCTCGTGGACGCCCGACAACAAGGGCTTTTACTACGTAGCGCTGCCCACCGATCCCAAGATCGCCCCCGCCGAGCTGCCCGGCCACGCCGAGGTCAAATACCACCGCCTCGGCACCGACCCCGCCACCGACACCATCATTCAGCCCGCGCTCCACGACCCCACCACCTTCCTCGGTGCCGGCGTGTCCTTCGATGGTCATTGGCTGCTGCTGTACAAGTCCCGCGGTCCCAACACCGAGGTCTCGTTCAAGGACCTGCGCACCAAGAAGGGCCAGCGCAAGGGCTTCGTGCCGCTGGCCTCCGGGTTCAATGCCCAGTACGGCGTCACCGTCCACCGCGACGAGTTCTATGTGACGACCAACGAGGGCGCCCCGCAGCGCCGGGTGTTCAAGGTCGATCCGCAGCGACCCGCTCGCGACGCATGGCGCGAGATCGTGCCCGAGCGCGAGGACGCGGTGCTCCAGGCCGCCTACGTGGTGGGCGGCCACCTGGTCGTCACCTCGATGATCGACGCCCACAGCGAGCTGGCCATCCACGATCTCGAAGGTAAGCGCATCCGCAAGGTCGACCTTCCCGGTCTGGGCTCCACCAACGGGCTCATCGGGCGGCCCGACGAGGACGAGGCCTACTTCTATTACACCTCGTTCGTGCAGCCGCCGATGATCTACGAGACCTCGGTCGCGAGCGGTCAGACCAAGCTGTGGGACACCATCGACTACCCGGTGGACACCAGCAAGATCGAAGACCATCAGGTGTGGTTCACGTCGAAGGACGGCACCAAGGTCTCGATGTTCGTGGTGCACCCCAAGGGCATGACCCTCGACGGCAGCCACCCCACCCTCCTGGGCGGATACGGCGGTTTCAACGTCTCGATGCGACCGGGCTTTTCCCCCGCCGCGGCCATGTGGGTCGAGCGCGGAGGCGTCTATGCCATCCCCAACCTCCGCGGTGGTGGTGAGTACGGCGAGGCGTGGCACGAGGCCGGCATGCGCGGCAACAAGCAAAACGTGTTCGACGACTTCATCGCCGCCGCCGAGTACCTGGTCGCCGAGGGCTACACCTCGCCGGACAAGCTCGGCATTCGTGGAGGCAGCAACGGAGGCCTGCTGGTGGGTGCCGCGATGACCCAGCGCCCCGATCTGTTCGGCGCCGTCGTGTGTGCGGTACCGCTGCTCGACATGGTCCGCTATCACAAGTTCGGTAGCGGCCCCACCTGGATCCCCGAGTACGGCGACCCCGGCGATCCGCAGCACTTCCCGTACCTGTTCGAGTACTCGCCCTACCACCGGGTCGAGGACGGCACCGCCTATCCCCCGATGTTGATGCTCTCGGCCGACAGCGACGACCGCGTCGACCCGATGCACGCCCGCAAGTTCACCGCCGCGATCCAAGCGGCCAGCACCAGCGGGAACCCGGCCATCATGCGCATCGAGACCAAGGCGGGTCACGGCGGCGGCGGTACCCGCAAGAAGTCCGTCGAGCAGTCCGTCGACACCTACGCGTTCTTGCTCGAGCAACTGTCGGGCTGAACTACGTCTGCAGCCAACGCGGCCCGGTGTCGCCGTACGACCCCTCGTCCGGCGCCGGGTCCATCCATTCCCGCGGGCACCCAGGTCTAGCGAGGATCGAGCCCGGTCGGGTACCGTGGTCGCTTCCGATGGACGAACCCCGAGAGCTTACGCAGGCGCAGCGCGCCGAGCTCCACGTCGACCTGCGGGCCCTGGAGACGGAGCTGTCGGCGTCGATCGAGCGCAGCGTCGAGGAGTCCAAGCCCGTCGACCTCGACACCCCCATCGGACGCCTGTCGCGAATCGATGCCATCGCGCAGCGCGAGATCTCGGCCGCAGGGCGCCGCCAGCAGATCCAGCAGCTCGCCCGAGTTCGTTCCGCGCTGGCGACCATCGGCGGCGACGAGCAGTTCGGCCTGTGCACCCTGTGCGACGAGCCCATTGCCTTCCGTCGACTCAAGGCGCGACCGTTCTCCACCATCTGTCTGCGGTGCCAGGCCGCCCGCGAACACCGAGGGTGATCGCCGTGCGTCTGTTCGTCGGTATCGAGCTGCCCTCGGCCATCGCCGATCACCTGTCGTTGGTGGGCGGGGGCATTCCTCGCGCGCGGTGGGAAGGTCGCGACAAGCTCCACATCACGCTGCGATTCATTGGCGACGTCGACGGCGGCACCGCCCGTGCGGTCGAGCAGGCGCTCACCGAGGTCGAGCACCCTCCGTTTCCCCTGGCGGTGGCCGGCGTCGGACACTTCCCTCCCAGCGGCGAGCCTCGCATCTTGTGGGCCGGCCTCGACGACCCTGCCCCTTTGCACACCCTGCACGCCAGAGTCGATCGCATCCTGCAGCACGAAGGGCTCGATGGTGAGGCCCGCAACTACGCACCGCACGTGACCCTGGCCCGCCTCAAGCAGGCCCCGCGCTCTCGGGTGGTCGAGTTCCTGCAGCACAACGCGCTGCTTCGCACGGCGCCGTTCGTCGTCGGCGCCTTCCAGCTGTACTCGAGCGTGTTGTCGCCCCGAGGCTCGAAGTATCGAATCGAGCGCGACTACCCGCTACGAGGCTGAGACGCTTCGAGACCCAGACCGGTGGCCGAGGGCCAGACCCCGGTCCAACCGCCTCGGGTGTGGCCGGTCATACGGTCGCCACCGCGAGGTCGGCGGGGCATGACGGCGGCCAGACTCGCGGAGTCACGACGCCTGTGCATCGCCCCCGGGCGGGCTACAGGGAGCTCCCGACCGCACGGGCGTGCGCGAGGACCCTTGCGCTATCCTCGGCTGCATCATGGTCAATGCTCGCTCCGCAATGTTCGTCGTGATGGGTTCGCTCTTGGGCGCCGTCGGCTGCCAGCCCTCGGGCGGCACCAACTCCCCCAACATCCTCGAGCAGACCGCAGGCGACATCGAGAGCGAGGTCGACAACGCCGGGCAAACGGCCGAGGGCGTGGGCGATGATGTCGGCGGTGCGGTCGATGGTGTCGTGGAGGGGGACGACGGTAGCACCCCACCTCCGGCCGTGGGCGACGACGCGGCGTCCGAAGACGCCGGTTGAGCGCGCGGGCTCTCCGGGTGTTTGGGCTCCGTTGCCCGTCGTCCTCCAAGCTTCGGCCTCGTGGAACACGAGGCCAAGACCCGCGCGGGATCAGCCTCCGATGATCCGCGGTCCGAGCCGCGCGACCGGTCGTCTCGCACTCGGGAGGCGGTCCACGCCGCCGCCTTCGCGGCGCGGTCTCGGACGCGACAACGACACGACCGGAGCACCGCGACAACGACGCGCGGCTCCGGTCTCGGCCCAGGCTCTTGCGACCCATGCTCGCAAGGGCACGCGCATCGCTCAGTCGGCGTCGGCGGGGATCAGGCTGTAGATCACCGCGTCGGCATCACCGTTGATGTACAGCACGTCGTCGTCATCGACCACGACGTCGTTGAGGAACTGGAACGGAAGCAAACCCGGCAGCGGGGCAAGGAAGCTCAAGTCCGTCGCCAAGGTCGTCACATCACCCGAGCTCAGGTCGATCTCGCGAAGCGCTCCGGCCCCCCCCTCGACGACGACCAGGCGTCCGCCGGAGCGGACGGTCATCCCCTCGGGCTGGGCGACTGCCGCCTCGGTCACGGAGACCGGTGCCGCCAACGTCTCACCGCCGCTGACGACCTGCAGCACCATCCCGGTAGCGACGTCGCTGACATACAGGTCGTCACCGTCGGCCGCCAGCCCCGTCGGAGCCGTCAAGCCCTCGACCAAGGTCTGCCGTTCCGCGAGCGTGGGGCCCGTGGCCAGCACGATACGGCCGGTCCCGATCTCGGTCACGGCGACCCCTCCCCCGAACACTTCGGAGTCTCCCGGAGTGACGAACGACTCGATGAGCTCGACCATCCCCGTGGTCGTGTCGAAGATTGCGGCTCCGCCCGAGAAGGGGTCGAGCAGCAGCAGCCGCTCCGTGTCCAGGGCGGTGACATTGCCTGGAGAGGACATGAATGGGCCGATCCCCAGGATGTTCCGAACGACCTCGAGCGGCTCGCCTCCATCCTTGTCGAAGCTCCGGAGCGACAACCCCTCACCAACCCACAGCTGATCACCGAGCAGGGCCAGCCCCATGGGGAGGTTCATGCCACCGGAGCTGACGTCGCTCGTGGAACCGTCGTCCTGAACCTCGACCACGAAACTATCGGTGGCGCTCGACACGAACAGGCGGTCGGACGAATCGAAGGCGAGGTTGTCCAGACCGATGGGGAGCTGGGCGAGCACCGTTCGCGCTCCTGTCTCCACATCGATGCGCACGACCTCTCCGCTGCCGTAGCTGACGGCATGGAGCTGGCCGGCAGAGTCGAACTTCACCGCCGCGGGCACCGGCCAATTGGTGGTGACCTCGGTCAAGTCCCCCGTCTCGACGTCCACGCGAACCACGCGGCCGTTGAACCACTGCGGTGAGTACAGGTACCCATCTCGCCAGTCCATGCCGTTGGACGCGCAGCCCAGCACATCACCCAAGATCAGACGCGGCGGCTCGACCCCGGCCGGGTCGAGCTCGTAGATGCCATTGGACACCGGGTCGAAGCACTGCGCCACGAACAGCCGACCGTCGTCGGAGACCGTGATCGGATTGACGCTCGGAATCCCCGCGGCCACGGATTGGACCGTGCCGTCGGGGCTCGCCCCGAAGACTTGTCCCTGGCCGAAGTCCGTCCAGTACAGGGTGCCGTCGGGCGAAAATGTCAGATCATCGGGAAACACGACCCCCACGTCGGGGCCAAGCATGTCGAGGATATCGCCGGTCTCCGGGTTCAGCACCGAGATGCTCTGCCCGCCCACGTTGGCGACGTACAGGCGGTCCTTGGCATCGAAGAACATGCCGTTGGCCCCACCAACGATCGCCGCGCCCTGGACCAGGACCTCGAGTTGTGGCTCGCCCGGCTCGCCGGTCTCGCTGCCGCCAGTACTGTCAGCGCCGTCCGTGCTCTCGGTACTGTCCGCGGCCCCCGTACTGTCGGCGCCGTCCGTGCTCCCACTGCCTTCGG
>JAHZJA010000923.1 GCA_022601155.1 Deltaproteobacteria bacterium
CAGATCAAAGCCAGCGGAGGGTCCGCATCGGTCCATCCAGTCGATGTCTCCGACCCCGAGGCCACCGTCGCCGCCGTTCATGCCGCCGACGATGCCCACGACGGCCTGGACCTCGTCATCGCCAACGCGGGAGTCGGCAACGGCCAGTGGAGCGGCACCCTCACCTGGGAAGACTGCGCCAATGTCCTCGCCGTCAACGTGGCCGGAGCCACCGCAACGCTCGTGGCCGCCCTGCCCCGCATGGTGGAGCGCAAGCGCGGACATCTGGTCGGCATCTCCAGCATCGCCTCGTTCCGGGGCCTGCCCAAGTTCGCGGCCTACAGCGCATCGAAGGCGTATCTCAGCACCTTCCTCGAGGCGCTGCGGGTCGACCTGCGCACCAGTGGTGTCCACGTCACCGATGTCCGTCCCGGCTATGTGCGCACCCCGATGACAGCCGACAATGCCTCCATGCCCTTTGCCGTCACCGCCGAAGACGCCGCGCGCCGGATCCACAAGGCCGTGCGAGGCCGCCGTGCCGTGCTCACGTTTCCGCTGCCGATGGCCAGCGCCGCCTACACGATGGGCTCGCTGCCCAACGCCGTGTACGACCGCCTGCTGGGCAAAAAACGCTAGCGATTGCGAGCGCCCCAAAGGCGTCGGTCCATTCTCCGTGGGCGTTCCTCCCGTACCCCAGACACCAGTGCCTGGAGCGTGAATACGCAACGAATCACCTCCACCCGCCTCACACCTGGCGTGCATTCGGCGGCCACCCGTCTCGGCGGGCGCCCACGCATCGAAACCGATGGCCGATGACCGATGACCGATATCCGATGAAGAGAGGCCGGCCCGCCCCAGCTGGAGCGAGCCGGCCTCCGACCAGCAACGGACACGATGTGGTGCTACTGACTCGCCTCCTCGGTGGGTTCGTCAGTCGGCTCCGTCGGATCGGCCGCGGCGGCATCAGCCTCGGGCTCGGCTCCCGCGGCTGCCTCCTCGGACAGCTCATCGCCCGGACACGCCGCAAACTCGCAGTTGGGCCCCTCACGCCCCACCGCGCTGCCATCGGGGCACTCCATCGCCTCCTCCGTGCAGGCAACCGGGGCCACATCGTCCGGGGGGTTGGCCTTGTCGTTCTTGGGCGCGCACGCGAGCGCGCTGACGGCCATGGTCAGGGCGCACGCCCATCGTAGTGATGTCTTCATGGCCCCCGAACGCCGCTGGGGCGCCCGCGCTTGCAGGGGAACGTGCGCGGAGGCGCAGGCGGGCCGTACGGGGGCTTTAGAGGGCCAATCTCGGGGTACGACTCGGCCTGCCTCATCCACCACTGGGAGGTACTTGCTTGAACGAGCCCGCGATCGGCACGTTGACGACGGCAGGATCATACGCACTGGTGCGCTCCCCCGACCGGGCTTTGACCGTGAACGAGAAGTGCTGGCTGGGCTGGTCGTCGTTCATCGTGCAGGGAATTGCGACCAGCAAGTCGTACCCTTCGTGCTTGCTGTCGAAGTCGTGCTGGACACCGTCTTCGATGTAGTGCCCCTCGAACCTCACCGGGGCGCCATCGGCGGCCTTGCCGAGGAAACGGAGCAGGAAATACTCGTGCTCCCGCGGGTCGCACCGGTTGACCACCACGTTGCCGTACTCGCGAATCCTCCGCGGGCCATCGGGACCGTGAAAGATGAGCTCCGGGCCGTCGAAGTCGTAGGTGAAGACGAACCGACTCTTTCGAGAGGTCACCGCCGGAGGACCACACAGCTCCAGCCCTTCCAGCCCTTCTAGCCCTTCCAGCTCGGGGCCCGACTCCCACCGATCGAGCGCCTCATCGATCCCCATCTTGCGCGGATCGAACGACAACGATTTCGCATGACAACGTGGCTGTGCCGCTGGCGCTGGGCACATGAGGGGGCTGGTGGTCAGCGGCCCCCCGTCGCGCTGCCACGATTGCCGCACCTCGTCCTGGATGTGCCCCCACAGCGTCGCCAAGTCGAGCTGATGAGGCCGCGACCCGGCCCCCTCGGACTCCTCGACCGCGAGGCTGACAACCATCCCCCGCTCATCCCAGGTGGGCAGGCCATTGGCGTCGGGCCCGAGCCCCTCGCCTTCCCTCGGCGCCCCCGCCCTCGACCGGTTCACGACGGCGACTGGCGCGGTGACCACCGACATTGCGGTTGCTACCGGAACCACCGACTCGATGTCGGGCAGCGGCCGCATCAGCCGAACGAGGCAGACTCCGCACCCCTCGACGCGACCACTCCAGACGATCTCACCCAGCTCGATCGCGAGTGACTCCCGACTGTCAGGGCCACCGAAGACGGCACGACAGCGGTGCGCCTGCATGTCTTCGACGACGGGACCGGGCGCGACGAGCAGGTCTCGCGCAACGGCGAATCCCCTCGCCAACAGGGCAGGAGGCCCCCCCTGAACCATGGCCTCGAGGCAGGCGACGCCGCGCCGAGCACCCGAGTCAGGGTTGTGTGTACGGGATGCCATCGCGCCAGAATCATACATCGTCATGCCCACCGCCTCTTCCACTGAGGTGAGTGGTGCGACGGGGCCAGACCGTCACTCTCGATTTTGATCGATCTTCAACAATGCACTCAGCAAGGCCTCGCGCCGTGCGCCCAACGGCCCCAATCGCGCGTAGAACGCTGACGCCCGGCTTCTCAGCACCTCCGCCGCCTCATCCTCGCCTCCTTCACCGCGCTCTTTCGCCGTCGCCAGCACCAGATCGAGATCGGCCAGTTCGGCCCACGCGCAGCGATCCGTCTGGCCGCGCGCACGGCGGGAGGTCGTCGCAGCGTCCTGGTACCGACCTTCACCAATTGCCACGAGAGCCTGGACCTTGTCCCACAGCGGGTCGTCCACGATGGACGCGCTGCGGCCCCGCGCGCGCTCGAGCAACGACGCCGTTGCCCGTGGCCTGCCACGGTGCAGCTCGGTCTCCGCGGCACTGAGCAACGCGATCGCCTCCAAGTCGGGCCGTTGGGCGACCGCAAAGATCTTCGCCGCCCTGTCCATGGCCTCGAACGCTTGGTCGAACCGGCCCTCGCCAAGCTCGATACTGCCGAGCGTCAGCGCGGCCATCGCCCGGCTGATCCCGTCTCCCACGTCGAGCAGCCCCACCAGCTGACCGCGAGCATGGTCCGTGTGACCTCCACCGAGGTACGCGTTCGCCATCAGGGCATCGAGGCGCTGCGAGCCTTCGGAGGCCGGCGGCAAGTCGAACGACGCTCGCGCGTGCTGAAAGCTCTGCACCGCCGCGTCCCATTGGCACGTGGCGACCAACCCGGTGCCTCGCGACAGGTGAGCCATCGCCACCTGATACGGATTGCCCAGGTAGAAGGCGTCGGTCCGGCGCACCACCTCCAGACTGTATCTCTCGCTGGCGCCAGGGTCACCGTCTTCCACGGCCATCGCCAGCAGGCTCTGTGCCGCCCCGAGTCCGAGATCGGGTGCGTCGTGATCCTCGGACCAGTCCAGGACGTCGCGAAACGCCGCGCGTGCCCGTGCGCGCCGGCCCTCGTGTCGCAGGTCGATGTTGGCCTGCAGCCCCTGAAGGTGTCGGTGCCTGCGCTGACGGTCGCCGCGCTCTGCCAACCTACGATGAACGGACGCAGCATAGTTCACCGCTTGCTCCGCCTGTTCGATGTCCCCCTGCCCCATCCGAGCCTCGTCGGCGATGTGCACCCAGGCTCTCCACGCCACGTACTCCTGGCCGCGCTGCTCCGCGGTCTCGGCCGCGTGCCGTATCACCGCGCGTGCCTGTGGATCCCCCAACGCATCCTTCGCCTCCCCCAGGGCAAACGAAAATCGTGCCTCGTACCAGTGACTCGGCTCCCAGTGTGACCGCTCCGCCTCCACGACCTGTGCCGCCTCGTCGAAGCGGCCCACCACATTGAGCGCAGTGGCTGCGGCCAACGCCTCATCGAGCCTCCCCGCGACGGCCGGCATGACATCAGGAGCGCCGACCGCATCGAAGCACGGCTGCAGCGAGGGCATGCGGTGCACGAGCTGTGGCACGCGATCCAACAGCGCCGCGTCGGCGTTCACCAGTTGCTCGACGATCTTCGACACGGCGAGCAGCCGCTCGTCCAAGCAGGCCCCACGGCCCAGGCCTGGCGGCTCCTCGTTCGGCCGCCGTGGCTCTCGCTCGGCCTCACATGCCGCAGTCCGTTGGGGAACCCACCCCTCGACGAATCCATTGACCGCCCGATCCAGCCGCTCGAAGGCCCGGCCCCCTCGGTCCGCGCCAGCCCGTACGAATGCCGACTGCGCCTGCTCGCGAGCCTCCTGGGACCACACACTCCGAGCCTGCGTCGCGTGGTGACCACACCGGTCTCGGGGCCATGCTGCCACCACGAGCAGTGCTGTCACCGACAACGATACCCCTGCCGCCACCCACACACGACGTCGCCTCTCATGGTCGAGGACCCGCAGCAACACCTCCATCGACGCGAATCGATCGCCGGGTTCGGGCGACATCCCGCGTTGGAGAGCCCGGAGGATCCGACGTGGAACCCCTCGCAGTCGCGAGGGCTGAGGAGCACCCCGCCACACCTGATCCTGAATCGCCCAGACCGTCCGCCCACTGAACGGGCGCTCTCCGAACAAGCCCTCGTAGACCGCAGCGCAGAAGCTGAACTGGTCGCTACGCGCGTCGGCTCGCCCGCGTGCCTGCTCGGGCGACATATAGGCTGGAGTCCCCACCACCGCCCCCTCCTCGAGGGTCGGCTCTCGATCCGAGCGGATGCCCACCCCTTCGCCGGGCGTCTCGCACTCGGCTGCCGGGATCTTCTGGGCAAGGCCGAAGTCCACGACGTACGCGCGCCGTTTTCCGTGGTTGATGAGGACGTTGTCGGGCTTGAAGTCGCGGTGAACGAGGGCTCGGCCGTGCGCCGCCAGCAGCCCCAACCCCGCCTCTCGGTACCGCGACAGCACCTCGCGCCAGGAGGGCGACAGCTCACGGATCCACGAGCGCATGCTCGACCCCGGGACGTATTGCATCGCAATGAAGACATCGCCCTGATGCTCTCCAACCTCGTGCACCTCGATGACGTTGTCCTCCGACGAGACCAGCGCCAGTGACATTGCCTCTTTGCGAATGCGGTCACGATACGCATCGACGTCGGCGGCCAAGCCTTCGACATGAATGACCTTGAGGGCGACTTCGCGGCCGAGCTGCGGGTCATGGGCGAGATAGACGGACCCCGTCGCCCCCCGACCGAGTCTTCGCATGATGGAGTACCGACCAACCACGACCGGCTCGGTCCGTTGGCCAAAGATCCTCGTGAGCAACGACCGACGGACACGCTCTCGGTCGAGCGTTTGTGTACTGGGCGGCTGGTCCGGAGGTTCTCCCCGCGAGGCATCGCACAGTTCGTGATTGCGTTCAGGTATGGTCATGCTAGTGCTCGGCTTGCCCGCCCACGTGGCACCTGCCCCGGGGGGAGCCCAGAGGCTCCCGACCCGCAGAGGATGGGGCCGAGGTAATGACATCCGGCCACATGGGTCCACCCCTTGAGTGTCGCCGACCGAGCAATCCGTCAGCCCTCATCGACCCCCGGCGAAACCCACGCGCCAGATGTTCGCCAGCTGGCGCGTATCCGCCTGTATCGGGCCACAACCCATATTTGGACCGTTCGGGTCGCCTTCGCTCTCGACTCCCGTCGACCGCCGCAACCGCCCGCATGGGCGCGGCCGCGCTGTCTTCAACAACGGTCGGCGTCGTCCCCGGGTATCCCCGGATATCGAACACGCGCCTCCCGGCCTATCCGTTCGAGCCACGTCGACAGCGTGGCGAGAGCATCGTGAAGCTGGTCCGGATCTGTGGCGATCTCGTTCATCTTGCGCTCCAGCAAGCGCTTGGCGCGGCTGATTCTCGAACGAACCGTGTCTTCCGGAGCCTCCATGATCACGGCCAGCTGCCCTCCCGTGAACTCTTCGAACATGTACAGCTCGAGCAAGACCTGCGACTCCAGCGGGATTTCCCGCAGTGCAAGCCGCAGCAGCTGATGTTCTTGCTTGCGCTCGAGGTGGCTGGCCGGAGATCCGCCGACCTCCCCGACCGACTCGACGGAAAAGTCTACGTTTCGGCCCTGCGCTTTCGCCTTCTTGCGTAGGAACTCCAATAGCAGCTTGTTTGCAATTCCAAACAGGTAGGTACGAAGCGTCGACGCTCTCTGGAACGTCGACGTGACGCGTTCGAATCGAATGAACGTATCATGAACGAGATCCTCGACATCGCCGTCGATCTTGCGATCGAAGAACCTGTACAGCGCATCGTAGTGGCGAGAGAACAGCTCTTGCCCTGCTTCTGGCCGACCGTCGAGCCACTGTTCGAGCAGGGCCAGATCACGAGTATCGTCGTCCATGGAGCCAAGCGATGGTACGACCCAAGCGGACGCCGACTCAAGCCACAAGTGGCCGGTGCTCATCCACTGCATAGTTATGCGCGTTTTGCACAGACACTGTCGACCGCACAACAAGGCACACTCGACCGGCTGAGAGCCTCTCGAAGTACGAACACATACCGCGAAAAATCAGGGTTTCTACCTACAAAGAGATGGCAGCCGGCAAGTCGGATCTCGATCGACGAACACCACTCAGTCGGTGCACCCCCCGTACACCAACCTCCGATCTCGGCCGTGGGATCCAGACCACCCGGAGGGCCGATACTCGTGGCAACCCAGCGGTGAGACGAACGCGGAGCAGTGAAAAGCGCCAGCGTCATCACGACGTAGGCACATCCTTTCGCAGTCATCCGCATCGTCACAGCGTGTGCCGCCGTCGGTGGTCCGACATCGACAGCCCTCCCATCTAAGGACACCGTGCCGGCCCAGTCCCCGCGACACGCACGGCAATCGTCCATCGCCCGATCACGAGCGGGATGGGTGATCGTCACGGAGGTGGTCGTCGTCGCCACCACGACCCGGTCATTGGCGCGAAGCGAGGCTTGCACCAAGCCTCAGACCCATCGCGGTCTCCCAACGCACTACCCCGGCGTTTGGATGTCCTGCGAGCGCCACAGATACCAAGCCGTTACCGTCCGATACGGCCGGAAGCGCTCCCCCCAGGCCTCCATCTCCTTGCGCGTCGGCATGGCGTCCAGCCCCTGCACCAGCGCCGCCCCTTTCTTCACCGCGAGGTCATCCACCGGCCAGTGGTCGAGGCGCCCGAGCTGAAAGATGGCGAACATCTGCGCGGACCAGCGACCGATGCCTCGGACCGCGGTCAACCGCTCGATGAGCGCCTCGTCCTCGAGTTCCTCGACATCGTGCAGCGGCAACCGCCCCTCGACGACATGCCGACACAGATCCCGCAGCGCCATCTGCTTTTGCCGCGACAGGCCCGCCTTGCGCAGCTTGGTGTAGTGCGTGCGACGAATCTGCTGGGCGGTGGGAAACGCATCCTCGGGGTACAGCGCCCGAAACCGTCCGAAGATCGTCGCCGCCGCTTTCCCCGACAGCTGCTGGTAGACGATCGCCCGCACGAGCGAGGCGAGGTGGGTCTCGGCAAAGCCCACGCGCAACCGGCAGCGGCCAACGGTGGCCATCAGCTGCGCGAGGCCTTCGTCGCTGCGGCGCAGGTGCGCCAGGGCCCCCCGGGGTAGACGAACCAGACGGCCGTCGCTCATGCTCTCGCCCACCCACTCCGCCCGAAGCTCACCCGTCTTGCTGGCTTGGTCATCACGCTCCTATAGTCTCGCGCGTCGCCATGCGACGTTGGGAGGATCGACGTGAGCGAACAGGCACGCAAGGCAGCAGGGATCGTGGCACAGCGGGTTCCGGGGTTCACCCCGCGGGTAGGCCTCACACTGGGCTCGGGCCTGGGCGCGTTGGCCGACCAGGTGGAGAACGCCACCGTCATCCCCTTTGGCGACCTCCCGGGCTTTCCCGAGCCGAGTGTGGCTGGTCACCAGGGGCGACTGCTCCTGGGGCGTCTGGGCTGTCAGGATGTGGCGTGCCTCCAGGGCCGCGTTCACCTGTACGAGGGACACCCGCCGCAGGCCGTGGTGCCCCTGGTCCGGACCCTGAAGCTCATCGGCTGCGAGACGTACTTCGCCACCAACGCCGCGGGCGCGCTCGACCCCGATGCGCAGCCCGGCCAGTTGATGCTCATCACCGATCACATCAACTTGCAGTTCGGCAACCCGCTGGTGGGGCCCAACGACGACCAGTTTGGCCCCCGGTTCCCTCCCATGGACGGAGCCTACGACGCCGAGCACCAGGCCCTGCTGCGGACCGCCGCCAGCGATCTGGGCATCGAGCTCCGCGAGGGCGTGTACCTGGCGACGCTCGGGCCCAGCTTCGAGTCGCACGCGGAAGTCCGTGCGTTCGGACTGCTGGGTGCCAACGCAGTGGGCATGTCGACCGTCCCCGAGGTCATCGTCGCGCGGCACTGCGGCATGCGAGCCGCAGCCGTCTCGGTGCTGACCAATCTCGCCGCGGGACTGTCGGACATGGTGCTGTCGCACGAGCAGACGCTGCACTACGGTCAGGCCGCGGCTGCCGACATGACGCGATTGGTGCTCGGGTTCCTCGAGCGACTGCCCGCCAAGGGCTGAGCGTCTCTTCGCAGGTTGGGCCGTGGGTTGGGCGCCCCGCACCTCCGCACCAGCCGCAGAAGCCTGGGGCCGTCCACCCTCCTGACGACACGTCGGCCATGCGCCGCCGCCCGGCTTGGACTTCATCCGCCGGGGCAGATGATCTCGGACCCGCCGTCGGGCAGATCTTCGCAGCTGAAGTCGAAGCAAGGCTCCCGCGCCAGACAGCTACAGTCGACCTGCGGGGTCCCGCACGGGGCCGGCTGGACACACGTGTAGACGTCGGGAAAGCCGCCCACATCGCTGACCTGCACCTGGCAGTACTCGAATCCGGGCTGGCAGAACAATGGACCGCACGGGAAGGTGTCTTCGGGGACCTCGCACGCACCATCGATGTCGACATCGACCCCGGCCCCGTTGGCATTGCACGCGTTGCCCCACACCTCGCCGTCGCAGCCGCACACCGGCATGTACACGGCGGGGCAGGCCTTGGGCCGGGGCAGGCACGTCCCCGCCTCGGATTTCTGCTCGCCGCACGTGTCGAGATCCCAGTCGCAGTACTCGTCGTCCGCGCAGCTCATGTCGCCACACGACTGCCCCGCGCCCGTGCCCGACGAATCGACGGCGCCCGTGCCCGTGCTGCCGACCGAGCTCGCGGAACCCTGGGTCGAGCCGGAGCCCGCCGAGGTCGCGGGGCCCTGGCCGGTCGAGGCGAGACCGTCGGCTCCGGAATCGGCGGAGGAGTCATCGCCAGGGCACGCCGCCAAGACGAGTGCTCCAAAGACGACCGCATACCGTTGGAACGCAATACAAGACATACCCGACATGCTAGCAGCGTCGCATGATCCGGGGTGCCTCCACGCCAGGCCATGCGACCCCGGACCGACCCGCCTCGCCTGCGACTCGAGCCACGCATGGCCACCGTCGTTGCAGCACCCGCGGGCTGGCCTCACCGACTCCGACGACCCTGGGGCGATACGGGTCGACGGCAGTCCGGTACACCCCCACGCGTAGCCGGGACCGAGCACGTGCGGCAAGCCCGGCCCGCCGACAACCGCCGTGGGAACGGCCTTGCCACCCCCCCGGGCCCGCCCTGTCTCCAGGCTCCAGCCCGTCTCGCATCGCCCCAGATCTTCGGGCAGACTCGGGTCCCCAGGAGCACCGTGCGGGTGCGATGCCGGGGTCAGGAGCGGTTCGATGGGCAAGAACAAGAACAAGGACAAGGGCCACGTTCGCGCGGTCCCCTCTGTACCCGAGGACGCGCCCCTGCAGCGCAATCCAGGGACGCCTCTCGAGCTTTCGTGGGTCAGAGATGTTCGAGTCAATCGCAGTGCGGTGGAGCGTCGTGCCGCCACCATCCCCCCTCGACGCAGCGTCAAGAAGCAGTGGCAGGCGGCGTGGTACCTGCGGGCGATCGCCTGCACCGACCTCACCACGCTCGCGGGCGACGACACCCCCGGTCGCGTGCAGCGGCTGTGCGCCAAGGCGCGTCGTCCCGTCCGACACGACCTGCTCGAGGCGATGGGCGTGGCCGACCTGGGAATCCAGGTCGCGGCGGTCTGCGTCTATCACGAGATGATTCCCACCGCGATCGATGCCCTCGACGGCAGCGGCATCCCAGTCGCGGCCGTCTCGGCCGGGTTCCCCGCAGGGCTGTCGCCGCTCAAGGAGCGCATCAAAGAGGTCGAGCGCTCGGTTGCCGCCGGGGCGCACGAGATCGACATCGTCATCAACCGTGGTCATCTATTCACGGGCAACTGGCAGGCGATGTACGACGAGGTCCGGGCCTTCCGCGAGGCATGTGGCGACGCCCACCTCAAGACGATCCTCGCGACCGGTGACCTTCGCATCCTCCGCAACATCGCCCGCGCCAGCATGGTGTGCATGATGGCGGGCTCGGACTTCATCAAGACATCCACGGGCAAGGAGTCGGTCAACGCCACACTCCCCGTGAGCCTGGTGATGACGAGGATGATCCGCACCTATCTCGAACGCACCGGTCACAAGGTCGGGTTCAAGGCAGCCGGAGGCATTCAGGCCGCCAAGCAAACGCTCGGGTATCTCTCGATGATGAAGGACGAGCTGGGCCGCGAGTATGTCGACCCCACGTTGTTCCGCTTCGGGGCATCGAGCCTCGTCTCCGACATCGAGCGCCAGCTCGAGCACTTCGTCACCGGACGGTACTCGGCCGAGTTCCGCCACCCGATCGCCTGAGGTCGCACCATGAGTACCGCCAGCGTCGCCGAGATCTTCGAAAGCATGGACTATGGCCCCGCGCCCGAGAGCGACGGGCCTGCCCGCCAGTGGCTCGCGCGCCACGATGCCAAGTTTGGCCTGTTCATCGACGGGAAGTGGCAAGAGCCGGACACGGGCCGCCACTTCGAATCGAACAACCCCGCCGATGGCTCGGTGCTCGCTCAGCTCGCCCAGGCCGGCGAGGCCAGCGTGGACGCGGCGGTCAAGGCCGCGCGCAGTGCCCAGCCGGGATGGGCCGGCCTCGGGGGCCACGGTCGCGCCCGCTATCTGTACGCCCTGGCCCGCCTGGTTCAGCGACACAGCCGACTGCTCGCCACCGTGGAGAGCATCGACAACGGCAAGCCGATCCGCGAGACCCGGGACATCGACATCCCTCTGGTCGCGCGCCACTTCTATCACCACGCCGGCTGGGCCCAGCTGATGGACACCGAGCTGGCCGGGATGGCCCCGGTGGGCGTCGTGGGCCAGGTGATCCCCTGGAACTTCCCGCTGCTCATGCTCGCGTGGAAGGTCGCGCCCGCGCTGGCGGCCGGCAACACCATCGTCATCAAGCCGGCAGAGTTCACCAGCCTCAGCGCGCTGCTGTTCGCCGAGCTGGTGTCCCAGGCGGGGCTCCCCCCCGGGGTGCTCAACATCATCACCGGGGACGGCTCCACGGGTGCACTCATCGTCGGTCACGACGATGTCGACAAGGTTGCCTTCACCGGCTCGACGGAGGTCGGCCGCATCATCCGCAAGGCCACCGCAGGTCAGGCCAAGCACCTCACCCTCGAGCTGGGAGGCAAGTCGCCGTTCATCGTGTTCAACGATGCCGACCTCGACTCGGCCGTCGAGGGCGTGGTGGATGCGATCTGGTTCAACCAAGGCCAGGTGTGCTGCGCGGGCTCCCGCTTGTTGCTGCAAGAAGACATCGCCGACGAGGTGATCGCCAAGCTGCGCGTCCGTATGGAAGGGCTGCGCGTCGGCAACCCGCTGGACAAGTGCATCGATATCGGGGCCATCGTCGCTCCCGTGCAGCTCGAGCGCATCGAGACCCTGGTCAAGCAAGGGGTGGAAGAGGGCGCGACCCTGTTTCAGCCCAGCTGGGCCTGTCCCATCGAAGGCTGCTTCTATCCCCCCACCCTGCTCACCGGGGTCCAGCCCGCGGCCACGCTGGCTCAGGAGGAGGTCTTCGGCCCCGTGTTGGTGGCGATGACGTTCCGAACCCCGGACGAGGCGGTGGAGATCGCCAACAACACCCGCTATGGCCTCGCGGCCAGCGTGTGGAGCGAGAGCATCAACCTCGCCCTCGACGTGGCCCCGCGGCTGGCCGCCGGGGTGGTGTGGATCAACAGCACCAACGTCTTCGACGCGGCGTGCGGCTTTGGTGGCTACCGCGAGTCGGGCTTCGGGCGCGAGGGTGGCATCGAGGGGCTGCACGCCTACCTCGAGCCCGCGTTCGTGGAAGGACTGCCGCGCTACGACGAGCCCGCGCCGACCAAGGACAAGGTCGATCCGCTGCCCGGTGAGGCTCTGCCGGGCATCGACCGCACCGCCAAGCTCTACGTTGGCGGCAAGCAGGCCCGGCCCGACGGGGGCTATAGCCGCACGGTCGTCGGCCCCACGGGTACCGTGGTGGGCGAGGTCGGCGAAGGCAACCGCAAGGACATCCGCAACGCGGTCGAGGCCGCCCGCAAGGCCGCGGGCTGGGGCCTGGTCGCCGCGCACACCAAGGCCCAGATTCTGTACTACGTCGCCGAGAACCTCGAGGCCCGCGCCGACGAGTTCGCACGACGACTGGTCGCGATGACCGGCCAAAGCCGCGCTCAGGCCGACCGCGAGGTCTAGGCCAGCGTCCAGCGCCTGTTCAGCTACGGCGCCTGGGCCGACAAGTTCGAGGGCCGCGTCCACAGCCCCCCGATGCGCAACGTGACGATCGCGATGCACGAACCGGTGGGCGTGGTGGGCATCACCTGCCCCGACGACGCTCCCCTGCTGTCGTTCATCTCGTTGGTCGCCCCGGTCATTGCCATGGGCAACACCGCGGTGGTCATCCCCTCCGAGCGCTACCCCCTGTGTGCGACCGACCTCTATCAGGTCTTCGACACGTCCGATGTCCCGGGCGGGGTCATCAACATCGTCACGGGCGACAGCAACGGTCTGACCAAGGTCCTCGCCTCACACGACCGC
>JAHZJA010000924.1 GCA_022601155.1 Deltaproteobacteria bacterium
GCCCGCGACAGCTTGACCTGCATGTGCTTGGGACCGGAGGCGTCCGCGGTGAGGAACGGGAGATTGATCTCCGTCTCCGGCACCTGCGACAGCTCGATCTTCGCCTTCTCGGCGGCGTCCTTGAGCCGCTGCATGACCAACTTGTCGGCGGCGACGTCGAGGCCGGAGTCCTTTTTGAACTCCTCGAGCAGCCACTGGATGATGACGTCGTCGAAGTCATCGCCACCGAGCTGGGTGTCGCCGTTGGTCGAGATGACCTCGACGACGTTCTCGGCCACCTCGAGGATCGACACGTCGAACGTACCGCCGCCGAGGTCGTAGACCGCGACGATGTGCTCGTCTTCGCCGCCCTTGGACAGCCCGTAAGCCAACGCGGCCGCGGTCGGCTCGTTGACGATGCGCTTGACGTCGAGTCCCGCGATACGGCCCGCGTCCTTGGTGGCCTGACGCTGAGAGTCGTTGAAGTAGGCCGGCACCGTGATGACCGCGGCGTCGACCGACTCGCCCAGGTAGTCCTCGGCGGCCTTCTTGAGCTTCATCAACACGCGCGAGCTGATCTCGGGCGGGGGGTAGACCTTGTCGCGTGCCTCGATGTGGGCGTCGCCGTTGCCGGCCCGCACCACGTTGAATGGCACGCGCTTGCGCTCGCGCTCGACCTCGTCGAACTTGCGACCGATGAAGCGCTTGGCGGAGAAAATCGTGTTCTCCGGGTTGGTGATGGCCTGACGCCTGGCCTGTTGCCCCACGAGCACGTTGCCGTTTTGCTCGAAGGCAACGACCGAAGGCGTAGTACGACCACCCTCTTCGTTGGTGATGACCTTGGGGTCGTTACCTTCCATGACCGCCACCACGGAATTGGTGGTGCCGAGGTCGATGCCGATGATCTTGCCCATGGGTGGCTCAGGGTCCTTTCTTGCGGACGCGCGAGGTCTGTCGCAGAGGGGAAATTCGAGTTCGCGGCACGAGGCCTGCGAGAGGAGGGAGAGGTCGAAAAGCGGGCGCCCGCGTCAACGTGAGGTCTCGCGCATCCTGAACGAAAGGGCGCGAATGGGTCGGGGCGGCCCGCAGCCTAAGACCGCACGGAAGCAAGTCAAGACCCCCCGCGGACACAAACCCGGGCTCGATGCAAACAGGCCCTGCGGGGCGATTTGAGGGGCGGAGGTCATGACGCAGCGACGGCAGCACCGGGGTCGTGTCGACCACGACCCCCGGGGCATCACCGCTATTTCCCGCCCCGGGGCGGTCGTGACCACCCCCGGTCGGGTTCGTCTCGACTAGGGGTTTGGAGCTGGGCTCGCGTCGGCGAACACGGCCTCGATGACGTTTTGCACGGTCCGGACGAAGACGATGTCCATCTCGTCCCGAATCTCCTCGGGCACGTCGACGACGTCCTTCTCGTTGCGCTCGGGGAGCACGATGCGCTTGATCCCGGCGCGGTGCGCCGCGAGCATCTTCTCCTTGATTCCGCCCACCGGGAGCACCAGGCCCCGAAGGGTGATCTCGCCGGTCATCGCGACATCGGGCCGGACGCAGCGCCGCGACAGCAGCGACGACAAGGCCGCGATCATCGCGACGCCCGCCGACGGACCATCCTTGGGAATCGCGCCCGCGGGCACGTGCACGTGCAGGTCGTGGTCCTTGATGACCTCGGGGTCGAGACCGAGCTCGGGGAGGTGGCTCTTGATGTAGCTGAGTGCCGCCTGGGCGGACTCCTTCATCACGTCGCCGAGCTGTCCGGTGAGCATCAGGCCTCCCTTGCCGGGCATCCGTGAGCACTCGACGAACATGATCTCGCCGCCCACGGGCGTCCACGCCAGGCCGGTTGCCACGCCGGGCTCCGCGGTCCGCTCGGACATCTCGGGCATGTACTTTTGCGGACCCAGGTGGTCGCGCACGCGATGCTCGTCGATCTCCAGATCGCCCTTGACGCTGCCCTCGACGACCTGGACAGCAATTCCGCGGATGACGGCCGAGACCTCGCGCTCGAGGTTCCGCACCCCCGCCTCGCGGGTGTAGCTGTCGATGAGCTCGAGCAGGGCCGCCTCCGAGAACGAGAGGTTCACCCCCGCGTCGGCCATCCCGTGCTCGCCGATCTGCTTGGGCACCAAGAAGCGCTTGGCGATGGCCAGCTTTTCTTGGCGCGTGTAGCCGGGCAGCTCCAAGATCTCCAGCCGATCCTTGAGCGCGGGCGGGATGGGATCCATGTAGTTCGCGGTGGCGATGAACATCACCCGCGACAGGTCGAAGCTGACCTCGAGGTAGTGGTCGGAGAACGCGTTGTTCTGCTCGGGGTCGAGCACCTCGAGCAACGCCGAGGCCGGATCACCGCGGAAGTCGTGCCCGAGCTTGTCGATCTCGTCGAGCATGATGACGGGGTTGTTGGTCCCCGCCTTCTTCATGCCCTGGATGAGCCGACCCGGAAGCGAGCCCACGTAGGTCCGACGGTGACCGCGGATCTCCGCTTCGTCGCGCACGCCGCCCAGCGAGATGCGAACGAACTTGCGACCGATGGCCCGGGCGATGCTCTTGCCGAGCGAGGTCTTGCCCACGCCTGGGGGCCCAGCAAGCACAAGATCGGGCCCTTCTTGCTCGCATTGAGCTTGAGCACCGCCATGTACTCGAGGATGCGCTTTTTGACCTTCTCGAGGTCGTAGTGATCCTCGTCGAGGACCTCGCGCACGGTCTTGATGTCGATCTGATCTTCGGTGGAGGTCGACCACGGCAGCTCGACGAGCCACTCGAGGTAGGTCCGCGTGACCGTGTACTCCGCCGAGGATTGCTGCATCTGCCGCAGGCGGTCGAGCTGCTTGAGCGCGACCTTTTGTGCCTCCTCCGGCATCTTGGCGTCGGCGATCTTCTTCTGGAACTCGTCCGCGTCGCCGCCCTCGTCGTCGATCTCGCCCAGCTCACCCTTGATCGCCTTGAGCTGCTGGCGCAGCACGTACTCGCGCTGGCTGTGGCCCATCTCCTCTTGGACCTGCGAGTTGATGCGCTCGCGAACCTTGAGGATCTCGAGCTGCCGGGTCAGCAGGGTCAGCACCTTGCGTAGCCGCTCGAGCACGTCGGCGGCCTCGAGCACGTCCTGCTTCTCGGAGGTCTCGATGTCGAGGTTGGACACCACCAGGTCGCCGACCTGACCGGCATCGCTGACGCTGTCGAGCAAAGTGGCCGCTTCACGGGGCAGCTCGGGCACCAGCGAGATCAGCTTCTTGGCCGTCTCGCGGATGTTCGCCACCAGGGCCTGCGACTCCACCTCCGTACCGGTCGTGATGTCGTGGACCTCGGTGACCCGAGCGTGGATGAACGGCTCGTGCGTCGTGATCTCCTCGACCCGGATCCGCATGACCCCTTGCAGGATCACGCTGTAGTTGTCCTTGGCCAATTTGATGACCTTGAGGATCCGGCCGGCACACCCCACCTTGTGAAGATCGTCGTCGCCGGGCTCCTCGGTCCTCGCCTCCTTTTGGGTGACGATGCCGATGATCGGGCGCTCCTCGCGGATCGCCTCCTCGATCAGCTTGACCGACTTGGGGCGACCGACGTCGATGGGGATGATGGACCCCGGAAACAGCACCGTGTTGCGCAATGGCAAGACGGACACCTCATCCGGTAGCTCGGGCCGAGCTTCGCTTTCCGCGGGCTGATTGGTCATCTAGGGGGAAATTCCGGCCGCAACCGTAACACCGGCCGTGATCGTGTCAACCGGGCGGGGGGTGGGCCAGCGCGGGTGGTCCCCGGGCCCCCTGCGGATGATAAGGTTCGGGCGTGTCCCCGCTGTGTGTGGTCGTCGCCGCAGGCCCCGACCTGGGCCGGCGGGTGGTGGTCGATGGCGACGTGAGCGTTGGCCGCGGTGCTGCCGAGTCCCTTCAATTGAGTGACAGCGCCGTATCGCGCCATCACCTGACGCTGCAGGCGGGACAGGACGCCAGCGGCCGGCCGATCGTCGTGGTGTCCGAGATCGCGGGCGTGAACCCTGTGTGGACGCTCGTCGAGGGGCGGAGGGTCGATGTGGGCCAGGGGTACCCGCTGCCCAGCGGTGCCTCGGTCACCCTCGGCAGCACCACCTTGCGGATCGAGCCCGCGCCCGCCCAGGTCCGGGCTCCGGGGCGCAGCACCGTGGAGATCGACGCCCGGGTCACCGCGGCGTCCGATCATCTCGGGGCGCTGGCCAGCCTGGGCGACAGGCTCGCGCGCTGCGACGGGCTGCAAGAGGTCTACAAAGAAGCCAGCGCATGGGCAGTGGAGGTGCTGCCCGCATCGCGGGCCTTGCTGCTGTCGCCCGACGGCCGCGACATCCTGGGTGCGACGACCGACGGAGTGAAGAACGATCTGGCGCTATCGCGCGCCCTGCTGTCTCGGGTGCTGGCCGAGCGCCGTGCCTTCTTGGTGCGCGATGTGCTGGCCGAGCCGGATCTCGCCGACCGCCGCTCGGTACAGATGCGAGGCACCGTCGGCGCGATGGCGACCCCGGCCCAGAACCTGGTGTTCTACGTCGACTGGGGCACCCCCGAGGCGCTGTCGCGACCTCACGACGAAGATGCCTTGCTGCTGCTGGTGTGCGCCGCTCACCTGGTCTCGGCATTGGGCCAAAACGCGGCCGAGCGCACCCAGCTTCAGGCCGCGGCCAAGACCCACGGGGGGCGGCATCGCATGCCCCGGATGATCGGGCAGTCGGCCGCGATGAACCGCCTGCAGGTGTTCATCGAGCGCGTCGCCAAGAGCCCCGCCACGGTGCTGCTCCACGGTGACAGCGGCACGGGCAAGGAGCTCGCAGCCGGCCTCATCCACGGCCTGTCTTCGGTCGCAGCGGGACCGTTCGTGGCGATCAACTGCGCGGCCATTCCCGAGCAGCTTCAAGAGAGCGAGCTGTTTGGGCACGAGAAGGGCTCGTTCACCGGAGCCGTCGCCCAGCACGACGGCGTGTTCGCCCGGGCCGACGGCGGCACCCTGTTCCTCGACGAGATCGGCGAGATGAGCCTGTCCACGCAGGCCCGCATGCTCCGGGTACTCGAGACCCAACGCTTCACCCGGGTCGGCGGCAACAAAGAGGTCCAGGTCTCGGTCCGACTGGTCGCCGCCACCCACCGCAACCTGCGGGCGATGGTCACCGAGGGCCAGTTCCGGGAAGACCTCTTGTATCGGCTGTCGGTGATCCACACCGAGCTGCCCCCGCTGCGCGACCGGACCGACGACATCCAGCCGCTGGTCGAGCACTTCGCCGCCGCCCTGGGCGAGGAGATCGGGCGCCGCATCGAACGGATCGCCGCTGACGCCCTCTCGGCGCTGCAGCGCTACCGCTGGCCCGGCAACGTTCGCGAGCTTCGCAACGTGGTGGAGCGGGCGCTGGTGCTCGGCGATGGGCCCGTCCTCGAGCTCGATGATCTTCCCCCCGAGCTCGTTCACGCCGCCCCCACGGGCGTCGGCCCTGCCGCTGCCACCCCGGTGGTCGACCCGGGAAAGATTCGGACGCTGGCCGAGCTCGAGCGCGAGGCGATCGACGCGGCCCTGACCGCCACGGGCGGCAACAAGGCCCGGGCCGCCGCGCTGCTGGGCATCGACCGCACCACGCTGTATCGCAAGCTCAAGGATCACGCGAAGCGATAGTCGCTCCCGCTGCCCCGCCCTTCGGAGGTCATCGGTCCAGACTCGTCCGCCGTCAGCCAAACCACCGGGCGGAGGGCCCGAGGAAAACCGCGCGCACTGGACCCGGTCGCGACGCTCGCCGCCGTAGGCCCCCTTGCTCCGCTGCACTCCCTCGCGGGACAACTCGGCCCGCCGCGGCACACCGCACGAGGCAAGGTTGTCGACCTCCGCGGACAGCTCGAGCCGCTTGACGCCACCGGTCTCGAACGCATCGTCGGCCAGCGTCGGCGTTCGCACGGCTCGCGTGGCCCGGGCGACGATGGTCGGAGAACACCCCAGAGGCGGCGGCGAGACCATCGTCTTCGCCGCGCTGTGCACAGCCACCGAGCACGACTTCGTCCGGCGACCCGTCGCACCGCGAACGCTCGGGTGGTGCCGTCGGTGGCCCACAGTTTCCTGCCCGCGCTCGATGGCCGGTGGCACGGTGTCGAGGGTCGACCGCTCGGGTACCAACCAAGACGCCTGGCCTGCTCCTCGCCCTGGCCGACCCGATGGTCCGAGACATCGGCCAGCGCGTGGCCGTCGAGCACGATCACCCCGTCGGTCAGGCGCGGTGCTCGGCGCCGTGCGGGAGACTCATCGGGATACGGCGACGGCCCGAGCTCCTACGGGGGAGCCGGGCCGCGCATGCTCGACGATCCGGACGCTGGGCGCAGAGCCCACGTCGAGTCGTCAGTCCCAGCGATTCATGACCGGACGCCGTGGACGTTGATCGAACAGGTCGTCGGCCTCGAGCTCTTGGAGCAGCTCGAGTTCCTCTTTACCCAACGACTCGTGGTGCGAGCACGAGCCCGACAGGGCCTCCCGCTGGAACTCCTGAAACGTGGTGTATCCGGTTCGGTAGTAGGTGGTCACGTGGGCGGTCTTTCCTTGCGTGTCGAAGGACGACGGTCGAAGATCGATGCGCCAACAGCGCTAGGCGCGGTCGGGCTGGGTCGCGGGGAGGCGCTGTGGCTGAGCCGTCCCCGCGGCTCCGGTGAGCCCAAGGTATTCCTAACACCTACATGTAGACAAAAATCTCACCGAATCGAATGGCCCTGAACGGCCTTCCAGGGGCCTTCGCAGCAATCGGCCACGCTGGCGACCGATGGGATCCCCATGCGTGGGCGCCCACCCCGGGCAAGCCGACAGTGGTAAGGATGGGCGCCGTGACGAGCGCTTCCGCAGCCTCCAAACCCGCCCCCACCGCAGCCGTGCGGGTGGTGGCCATCAGCAACCAAAAGGGTGGCGAAGGCAAGACGACGACCGCGGTCAATCTCGCCGCCAGCCTCGCCGCAGGTGAGCACCGCGTGCTGCTGGTCGATCTCGATCCGCAGGCCAACGCTAGCTCTTCGGTGGGCTACCCC
>JAHZJA010000925.1 GCA_022601155.1 Deltaproteobacteria bacterium
GGCGGGGCATTGACGTGCGTTGGCACAAACGGCGGCCCGTCCCTAACCTTACATACCTAGAGCGCGCGCTCTACGCAACCTAGGCGCAACGGGCAGGGCGCCGACGCGAAGAGACACCTGCCCCGGCGCTCAGAAGGCGCTGCCAACCAGGATCCGGAAGGTGTCCAGACCGTCGACGGCCTTGAAGCCGTGCGCATACTGCAGCAGCAGGCTCGCCGACTCGACGTAGCCCAGCCGGAACGAGAACGCCATCGTCGCCCCGGCCCCGATCAGCATGTCGCGCCACTGCTGAGGGTCCGTCCACGCGTGGCCCCAGTCGACGAACGGCACCAAGCCGATGCGCTGAAACAGGATCGGCGCCGTCCCCACCCCCCGGTCGACGTCGATGATGGGAATCCGATACTCGAGACCCAACGCCGCGAAGTTCCGCCCCGCCGCCGCCGCGGGCCCGTAGCCCCTCACCTGGGTGCAGCCGCTCGAGCCCTGGGGCAGCCGCGACAGAAACGACAGCACGACATCGGTGCCCCCCAGCACCTCGGGCCCGGCGCTGAAGTTGCCCACGCAAAACGCACCACGCCGTCGCAGACCCCCGGCCGAGGTCCCTCCGCGCAGCGCAATGGCCAGTGACTGGTGCCCGCGCCACGGCATGGGTATCGCCTCGCGGTAGCTGGCCGAGACCTGAAGGTCGCCAAAGTCACCACCGAGTCGCTCGTCGATGACCCCGATGGCAAGGCCCGCGCTGCGCCCTCGCTCGGTCCCCATGGTGAAGCGGCCAGAGCCGTCACCCTGCCCCGCGTAGTTCATCCGCAGCGACACCTGACCCAAGTCACCCACCTCGGGGAGCGAGGTCGTGGGGGCCGAGGGATCGATGGGCGCGTCCCCTGCATCGAGGTTGGTCCAGCGCGTCCAGCGATAGCTCATCGACAGGCTGGCCGAGTGCCGGGCTCGCTGCACCACGGGCACCCCGATGTCCGCCGCCGCCGAGGTGGTCACCTCGCGATACCCCCGCTGCAGATAGGTATCGGCGTCGTCGGTCTCGCGATCGTAGATGTAGCGGCTGAACGAGTTGCGAGCCGCGTAGCTGCGCGAGGCGCTGATCGAGAAGTCGGGAAACAACCGGCGATACGAGTACGCGGCGTTGCCCGTGAAGATCTTGGGCTCGAACAGGTACAAGAACCCCGCCGATGCCCGGTGGTATCCGAGGACGTCGGTGACCGCCGTAGCCAGCCCCAACCCGGTGCCAAACTGCGAGGTCGCCAGCTCGACCGCGGTGGGGAAGACCGTGCGCGGGAACAGGGTGCGCCACGCCTGGTAGCGAGTGCTGCGGAGGCTGAGCGGTCGGGTCTCGTCGGGCTTGGTCGGCGGCTTGTTGTCATCGACCGCAGGCAGGTCCGACACCGTGGGCATCGGGGTCAGCCACCGCTGCGGGTCGAAGGGCATCACCCACAGGTCGTAGCCCGCACGGGAGTAGCCTATGTACGCGATGCGGGTGCCGTCGTTGCTCACCCGGGCCTCGAACGCCCCACCCAGGACGTTGGAGACCTGATAGATGCGGTCGTCCTCCACATCCCAGGCGTACAGATTGAACACGTCGTCGCGGTCGCTGGTGAACACCAGGTAGCGACCATCGGGAGACCACGCCGGGGCCAGATCGACGTGGCGATCGGCGGTGACGCGTCGGGTGGTCCCGGCCTTCACGTCGTACAGATAGATGTCGCGGTAGCCCCCCTCGCGAAACCCCGAGACCGCGATCGTTCGGCCGTCGGGCGACCACCGCGGGGTGTAGACCTGCGAGATGCGGTCCATCGGCGGCACCTCGGTCACATCGCCCGTGGCCAGGTCGAGCATGCCCAACCGTGACTGCCCCACGTCGTTGCGCCGGAATGCCACCTTGCGAGCATCGGGAGAGACATGGGGCTCCGAGGCACGCAGGCCGAAGGTGAGCTGCTCGGCTTCCTCGGGGTCACCGCCGTTGTAGCGGTGCAGGTCGCTCCAGCTGTAGCGAAACTCGAACGGGTTGGTCCAATCGAAGATGATGTCGCCGGTCGCCCCGATGAAGTCGGCCGCGGCACTGTCCTCGACATCGAGGACGTGTTGGATGTCGACGTCGGCACCCTGTCGCCCGATGCCCACCCCCTCACGGAACCGGCCCCCCGTGGAGCGGATGCGCTTGAGGCCCTCCTCGCGGTGGCCGTCGGACTTGTAGAAGTAGATCCACGCGTCGTCGGCCGACCAAAACGGATAGCGCGTGGTCTCACCCGCGAGCGTCAGCCTCCGCCCCTGCCGAAGTCCCCGCGACCGAATGCGACGGGCTTGCGCGGTGAAGCGCCGCACCGTGTCCTGCTTGAACTCCTTCCACAGCTGCTGGAAGTCGACCCCAAGCACGTCCTTGATGGCGCGGTTGATGCCGAACGGCACCAGCTGACCACCGTAAAGGTGGCTGAGCTCGCGCAGCTTGTCGGGACCGTAGCGCGCCGCGATGTAGTACATGAAGTGAACGCCATACAGGTACCGCGACGTCGAATGGGGGGAGATGCGAGCGTCGCTGCTGACCTGATCGAGCGTCTGAAAGGTGCCCTCGAGCACCGCCGTTCGAATGAGCGCATCGAACTGGGCGGAGCGACGGCGGCCGTGCGACGAGAACTCCGACTCGTGCATCGTGGCCACGCCCTCGACCATCCAGCGCGGCTGCAAGACGTTGGGCGTGGTCGCCTTGCCCAGCACCCCGAACCCGAAGATCGCATTGACCAGCCGCGGGATTCCGTGAACGGTGTCCAGATGAACCACGTGCACCAGCTCGTGGGTAATGAGGATGTCGATCCAGTCGTCGTACGACTCCAACACCGACAGCGACTCGGGCGCGGTGGTGTAGGCGACGATCTGCGGAAACGGCAGCGCACCGGCCCGGCCGTTGGCGGTGTCCTGGTTGTCGAACAGCGAGATGTGCGTCTTGAGCGAGATCGTGTGCCCCCACGCGACCGTCAGCTGGTCGTACGCACGCTCGGCCGTAGTGGCCACCCGCTCCGCTGCATCTTCCTCACCGACGAGGTAGTGCACGAAAAAATGCTCGGTCTCGATGGTGCGCCAGCGCTGATCGGGGTTGCCAGCCCGAGCGGTCACCGACCACAGGCACAGCAGCAGCGGCAGGACCACCGACGCAACGCGCAGCAGGGCACGCCTCACGGGCGGCGGCCTCCACAAACGCGGTGCAGGGCCCGATCCGCCGCCTCGCGGCAAGCATCAGCGGCACCGCCTGCCATGGCCGGCGACATGGCCGGGAGTGTATCGTAGCCGGGGCCCGGACAACCGCGGAGCGACGAGCGCCCCCCATCCATCCGCCGGGCAATGCCGAGGCACCCATGTTCGAGGCGATCTACAACGGCAAGGTCATCGCGCGCAGCGACCAGACGCGCGTGGTGGAAGGCAACCACTACTTCCCACCGCAGTCCCTGGTCCGGGAGTTCTTCTCGGACAGCGAGACCCAGACGCGATGCGGTTGGAAGGGACTGGCGAGCTACTACCACGTGGAGGTCGACGGCGAGCGCAATGCAGACGCCGCCTGGTACTACCCGTCGCCCAAGCCAGCGGCCAAGGAGATCACCGACCACGTCGCGTTTTGGCGGGGCGTGGAGGTCCGCCAGACCTAGTCGGCCCCCTCGGGCTTTGCGCGCTCATTGCCCTGTGGGGCGTTACATATCCTACCAACCTCGGCCGCCGGGCTTGTGCTGGCTGCGGGCGTGGCGTATTTGAAAAAAGGTCATGATGCGCTCCCCTAAGCTTCTCACTGTCGTTGCCTTGGCCTGGCCACTGCTTCCTTTTTGGGCGTGCACCCCCGACGACAATCCCGCCACCACGACCTTTGGACCGCCGGCCACCGATGGCACGGCGACCCAGGGTCCCATTGACCCCACCACCGGTGGCGCGGAGACGGTGGGCGGCACGATGGGCGGCAGCTCCGCCTCCACGGGTGCAGACACGACGATGGGGCCGGTCGACGAGGAGTCCTCCGGAGGAGGGTCCTCGAGCTCGGGCGAGCCGCCCGCCGAGGCATGCGACCAGGTCGACGAGCCCGACGTCAACGGCCTCGACGAGAACGACGACGGCATCGACGGCCTGGCCGGCTGTTCGGTGTTCGTCAACGCGGCATCTGGGAGCGACCTCAACGACGGCGTCATGCAGGACGATCCCGTGGCGACCATCGCCCGCGGCATCGAGATCGCATCGTCGTTCAACCCACCCCGGGCGGTACTCGTCGCCGAGGGCACCTACAACGAGACGGTCAACATCGACTCGGGGGTCAGCCTGTACGGTGGCTACGACGATCAGGACTGGGGCCGCGACCTCGCCCTCAACGAGACGATCATCGCGGGCACCGAGTTCCGAGCCCTGGTGGCCATCAACCTGACCGAGGCGGTCGAGGTCGACGGCTTCACGATCCGGGGCATCGATTTCAACGACGGCAGCCAGTCGACCTACGCGGTGTGGGTTCGCGACACGCCCGAAGGCCTGCTGACCATCGACTACTGCACGGTCGAGGCTGGCGATGCAGGCGGCGGTGACGATGGCGCCAACGGTATGAACGGCGAGGACGGAGGCGGAGGCGGCAACGGCTCTTCCAACGGCAACGGCGGCTCGGCCGGCGTCTCGGGCTGCGGCGCGACCGGTGGCGTGGGTGGCGACGGAGCGAGCTGTCCCTCCAACGGTGGCGCCAACGGCTCGGCCGGCGGGTCCCCCACCTCGGTGGGCACCGGCGGCGCCCCCGGGGTCAGTCACTGTGGCGACGGCTGCGACGACGAGGGCAGCAACGGGGTCTGTGGCAACGACGGCGCGATCGGAGTCAACGGCGACGGCGGGACCAGCTCGGGCGACGACGACGGGGAGTTCGGCGGCGATGGCCTGTGGATCCCGCCCACCGGCAGCAACGCGACCCCCGGTGACAACGGTGGTGGCGGCGGCGGTGGTGGTGCTGGCGGATTCGACGAGGATTCCGGCGTCTTTTGTCTGTTCGACAGCGGCAACGGCATCGGCGGCGGCGGTGGAGGCGGTGGCGCAGCCGGCTGTGGCGGCATGGCTGGCGGAACCGGAGAGCCCGGCGGCGGCGCGTTCTGCATCGTTGCCGTCAACTCCACCATCGAGGTCAGCAACACCGATCTGTTCCTGGGTACCGGTGGCGACGGCGGCAACGGTGGCAACGGGGGCGACGGCGGTATCCCGGGTGGCGGGGGTTCCGGAGCCAACGGGAACGACAACGGCGGCGAGCCGGGCGATGGCGATTGCGGAGGCGATGGCGGTGGCGGCGGTGGTGCTGGCGGCGGCGCGGGCGGCTGCGGCGGCTCGTCCGTCGGCATCGTGACCGCGGGGAACTCCTCGGTGGCAGTGGGCAACGTCAGCTTCAACGGTGGGTCGACCGGCTCCGCCGGAACCGGTGGCCTCGGCGGCATCCGAGCCGACGGCGTGGGCCTCGCAGCCCCGGCCGGGGACGATGGCTGCGAAGGGGTCGTCGCCGACACCCGCGACTACCCGTAGCCGCAGCATCCCGAGTCGATCCCATGCGTGTGCCCCTGCGAAGACCTGGCCTGGCGTGCTGCGCCTTGCTGGGTGCGTGGGGGTGCGCCGATCCGACCGCGTCCGTGACCGGGCCGGGCGACGCCGGCGGCTCGAGTTCGGGTGCCGCCGGATCGAGCGCGACGACGGGCGACGACGGCCCGCGCCACACGGGCGGACAGCCCACCCGTGACTCCGAGCC
>JAHZJA010000926.1 GCA_022601155.1 Deltaproteobacteria bacterium
ACCATTGCCGACCCCCATGACATCCCTCGCCCATACTTCGACAAAGCCATTGGACGGAGGGTATCACGCACGTTCACGGTGCGAAGTGCTTGCTCCTCGTGCCGCCGCCGTGCCTCAATGGGCGGGTGTCGACCCCTGCGCCCGGCCCACGTGCAGCCCGCCCTCGCCCTCGTGCCTTTGCGGGGCCGGCCCCGCGTTGGTGGGCCTTGCTCGCGCTGACCCTGGGCTCGGCCCTGCCTGTCAGCGCCCGTGCCGGAGGATTCGAGGTGCCCGACATCGGGGCACGCGCGCTGGGCCGAGGGGGAGCCAACGCGGTGGGTGCCGTCGACGGCACCGCGATGCACTACAACCCCGGCTCGCTCGCCAAGCAACGCGGCACCCGGTTCATGTACAACCACAGCCTCGTCTTTCACGACACCCGGTTCTCGCGCAGCCCGCTGTCGGAGGCCTGGGGCGAAGATGCGGGCACCGGTTTCGGTGAGGTCCGCGACGCGGAGAAGGTCTTTCCGCTGGGGCTGTTCGCGACCCTGACCACCGACTTTGGGCTCGACAATTGGACCTTCGGTGCTGGGGTGTGGGGGCCACACTCGGTGGGCAAGCACGACTACCCCGAGTATGGGCCGCAGTCGTTCATGCTCACCGACATGAGTGTCCTCGCCGCCTACTACTCGGTCTCGGCGGCGTGGAAATTGCGTGACGTGTTCGGCATCGGGGTCACGGCGCAATACGTCGACTTGATCCAGCTGGACTATGGGCTGGTCATCGACAGCACCTTCACCGAGGGTCTCGAGCCCGTCCCCAGCAGCGACAGCACCCAGCTCACCAGCACGCTGAAGCTTCGTGACCGCACGTCCGGCACGGCAATCGTCGGCCTTTGGTATCGGCCCCATCGCCGTGTGGAGCTGGGCCTCTCCGGCCGGGTGATCCCGGTGTTCTTGCGCCCCACCGGGACGATGGAGGTCGACAAGCCCACGCTGGTGACCGACGACCTCCGCGTGACGATGCCGTTGACCCTGCCCGCCATCGTCCGCGGCGGCGTCCGCTACATCCACGAAAAAGGCGATCGCACGGTGTTCGATGTGGAGCTGGACGCCCAGTGGGAGGGGTGGTCGGCCATCGACTCCTACGACGTCGCGGTGGACGGCCAGATCTCCGGCCAAGATGTGGGAGACCTTCGGCTCGACAAGCAGTGGAAGGACACCGTCTCGGTCCGGCTCGGAGGCGACTATAACGTCATCCCCACCCATCTCACGCTACGAGCGGGAGGGTACTGGGAGAGCGCGGCGAGCTCGGCCTCGTTCTCTCACCTGGACTTCCCTTCGTTCATGCGCGGCGGGATAGGGGCCGGAATCACAGCCGGAGGTCGAGGAGTCTACGGCACCATCGGTTTCCTGCACGTGTTCCAGCAGACGCAGCAGACCGACGAGCTGGCGGCCAAGGTCTTCCAACAGCGGCCGCTGCGACCCTGTCCCGACCGCTGTGGAGGCGCCAGCGGGGTCCCGGCCAACGCCGGACGCTTCACCTCGCGCTACGAGATCCTCAACCTCGGCATCGAGCTGCGCTTCGCCGAGCTGCTGAGCAAGCGTCGTGAACGGAAGCAGGCCGAGCGAGATGCTCGACCCATTCCTCCCACGGCGCCCGATGTCAGCGGCTTCGATGCCTCGGAGTACGCCGTCCCCGATCCGGACGACACCAACGACGGCGGTTTCTGAGACTCGGACGACGCCTCCCCCATCGCGTCTCACGTTCGTTATCGAACGCAGGCGATCAGTCGCGATTTCGATTCGTAGTGTCAGGGTCTCCCGCAAGTGCTCGGATCTCGCGGCCCTTCGCCCCCAGTCGTGGGGTCGGCGAGGCTGGGGCGATTGAGGACTTGCGGCATTGGGGCATTGAGTCTCACCTATGCTCGCGACATCGCGCTGCGACTACGCCTTCGAGTAGCAATGCAGCATCGGCGGCCGCATGCGGACAGTCGGCTCTTCGGGCGCGCGAGCTGGGGCACTGAGCCGCACCTCCGGATTCGGGCCGGATGGGCCGGTAACTCCACTACGGGGGATCCATGATTCGAGGTGGTTCGCTTGCATGCCCTTCGGCAACCACCTAATTTCGCCAACGAAGCGGGTACTTCTCATTACTTGGTTTTCACGACCCAAGCGTAGAATCAAACGGGCTCCAGCCCGTCAGAGCGCCACCCGTCATCCAGGAGGACTTCGAGTGACTCATCGGACAATGAAATACCGCAGCGCGGCCATGCTCGCCGTGTTCGGAACGACCACGATGCTCAGCATCGCCGGCTGCGACGACGACGTTCCGCCCGCCGATGCGACGGAGTCGACGTCGACGGGGGCTGAGACCGACGATGGCGTCGAGCCGGCCTTCTTCACGCCCGCGGAGCGGGACACGATTCTCACTTGGCTGGGACCACTACCCGCCACACCGCCGCCCGACCCATCCAACGCCTATGCCGATGACCCCAGCGCGGCGGCATTGGGACAGGCGCTGTTCTACGATACTCGCGTGAGCGCCAACGGATCTGTGTCGTGCGCGACCTGCCACGACTCGGCTTCCGGTTATTCCGACAACCGCTCGAACACGTCCGAGGGTATGGGCGTGACCCACCGTTCATCCATATCGATCCTCAACGGAGCGTATGGGGCAGCGGGGGAAGAAGCACAGATCTGGCAGTTCTGGGATGGGCGCCTCGACAGCCAGTGGGCGCAGGCGCTACGGCCAGTCGAAGACTCTCTCGAGATGGGAGGCTCGCGCTCCTCTGTCGCGTTGTTGTTGTTCGACCAGTACCGCGAGCCCTACGAGGCCGTGTTCGGCCTGATGCCGACCCTGCGAGCCAACGACGGCACACCGCTGGTACCGGCCGGCGTGATGCCAGGAGACGGCGTGTGGGAGACGCTTCCCCAGTCTGACCAAGACGCGGTCAACGAGGTCTTCGTGCGCTTTGGCAAGGTCATCGAGGCGTACGAGCGTCAGCTCGTGAGCCGCAACTCCCGCTTCGACCAGATGTGGCAGGAGCTGGCCGACGGCGCTGCAGACAGCGATGCCCTCACCGACCTCGAGAAGGAAGGCCTGCGTGTGTTCATCGACCAAGGACGCTGCCTTGGCTGCCACTCGGGCCCCAACTTCACCGACGGACAGTTCCACAACATCGCCGTCGCCCAGGTGGGCGACAACATCCCACAGAGCGACCTGGGTCGAGCCAGTGGGCTGCAGAGCCTGTTGGTCGATGAGTTCAACTGCGCCGGGCCGTGGAGCGATCACCCGAACAAGGCCGAGTGTGCGGTCTCGAGGCTCGCGGATGCCGAAGGCGAGATTGGGGCATTCAAGACGCCCAGCCTTCGGAGCGTGAACCTCACGCCGCCCTATATGCACACCGGGCAGTTCGACACACTCGACCAAGTCATCGCCCACTACGACCTCGGCGGAGGACCTCCCGGGAGCTTCGACGGCGTTCGCGACGAGCTGATGCGCCCACTGGGCCTCGACCTTCCGCAGCGCACTGCGCTGGTCGCATTCTTAGCCACGCTCGAGGGGGAGCCGCTGGACCCCGCCCTCAACAGCGCACCGTAGTCCGAGGACCAAGAGGATCACGATGAACGTATCGATTCCTACCGTGTCGGGGCTACGTCGAGCTGCAGTACTCATCTGCGCGCTCGCCAGTGCCCTTCCCGCTTCGGGGGCTGATGCCGCCGAGCCTTCATCACAAGTCGCGGCCTCGGATGCACAGCTGCGACAGGCTGCTTCCGACAGCTTCGCCAAGGGCGACTATGCAGCCGCCATCCGAGGCTTCGAGACCGCCTACGAGCGCTCCGCCGAGCCCACGGATCTGTACAACCTCGGCCGCATCCACGAGGAGATGGGCGAGCTGTCCGAGGCACTCGCGTACTACGAGAGCTTCGTCGAGCAACCCCATGTAGCGCTCGACGAGCGCCGCCTGGCTGCGGATCGAATCGAGGTGCTGCGCGTGCTGGTCAAGCCCGAGCCAGACGAAGCCGAGCCGACCCCGCAGAACCGTGTCGACCCCACCGTCGACGACCCCCGCCCCGTCATGCGCCCCATGGTCATCACCGGAGGTGCACTGCTCGGCGTGGGCGTAGCCGTCGCCGCAGCGGGAGGCATCGCCTTTGGAATCCGAGGCCAACGGGCGAGCGAAGAGATCGACGGACTCGC
>JAHZJA010000927.1 GCA_022601155.1 Deltaproteobacteria bacterium
AGCTCGATGACATCTACGTCCGAGGTCGCGGGTAGATCGATGATGTCCCACGATGTGAGCTGGAGGTTCCCCGCCGCGGTACGAGCCGCAGTCACGACTCGGTCCGAGGAGTCGGGATTCCCGATATCGTGCGATACGCTGGTCACGGCGACCTCGTTGATCGCGTTGCCGGGGAAGCCGCTGAGCACGTTGTCCCCCCGTCGCGCCAGGCTCTGCGGCGACCACACGATGAGCATCAGGTCGCCACCGTTGTCTTGGAACGCACCGACGGCATAGCGGGCCGGGGTGATGGCGGTTGGGGGAGGAACACTGGTCATGGCGATGGGGCTGTTGCTCGAGATGCTCCCCTCCGTGCTGTTGGCGCTGCGCTCGATCGCCGTCGTGGTGATTCCCGTGGCTTCATACAGCGTGACCTTGAGGTCACCGGTGTTGGTCCTGAAGGCCACCACGGCCTGGCGGAAGCACGCGATGCCAGGGTTTGGGCACACCATGGTCCCGGCGAGGTTCGACGAGCCGATGGCACCGTTGTTGAGGGTGTCGTCGACGTCGATGTCACCGGGGCCGGCGTAGGCGTCGCCGGACCCGACCAGCGACAGGGCGGAGAGCAGGGACAGCCCGAGTAGTTTGCTTTTGATCGTCATAACCGCTTCCTCGGATGCCGGCCGGGGTAACGCGGAGCGTTGGTGCACCCGTCGGTCATCGTTCGGAAGGGAGTAGAGAACAGCCTCGATCCACGGGGACGGACTTTCCCCGATGGCATGACGCAGCAACCGGCGGCGTCAGCGGCCGCGCGCGGAGGCGGAGACGGAGACGGTGAGTCAGGGCGCTCCGAGCGACAGCGACAGCGATGGTGAGGGCGCAGCGCATGCCCGACCCGCCGGCCCTCGCACGATTGCGGCGGACTCTTGGCGCGCCCGAAGGCCGCCTCTCGCGCTGTCGCTCTGCGCTGTTCGGAGCTCGGCGTACGCCCGGTACGCCTTGGGGCTCGTGCCTCGAGCGGCGTGCCGTCGACGATGCCCCGACGCACGACGGATCCGCGGCGGTTGGGCGGGCGAACGCGAGCGGCCGACGATTGGGGCGCACGGCGTGCACCGGAGCCCAAGCGTCAATCGTCGCGACGACGACCTTCACCACCGCGACAGCTCCTTACGACGATGCCCGGGTGCCCCCCTTGCCCGTCGCGAGGGAGGGCCGCGGAGGCTGCTCGTCTTCGCGGACTACACGGTGCCGGCCAGCTCCGTGGTCGCGGGACAGCCCGCTACTCGGCCGGCGTGGGTGCCCAGCAGCTGTAGCCGAGCTTGGCGGACTTCTTGGTCTTCTTCTTCTTGCCCGCGTCGTCGCGCTCGGTCTGGGCGAGCTTGATACCGGTGACGTTGCCGACGTCGTCGTAGCGGTAGTCAAATTGCCGGTCGACCGAGCCGTCGGCTCCGTGGTCTTCCTTGATGCGCGTGACTCGGCCGTCGTCGTCGTACGTCAGCGTGACCTTGACCGCGGGCCCCTCCACGGGCTTTTTCACCGTCGCCTTGCGGACCAGGCCCTTGGTGATCGTGAGATCGATGTCGTCGCGCTTGGCGTACAGCGGGTAGCCGGGTGCGATCCCCGTGAACGCAGGCAAGGTGATCAGCGTGATCTCGTGCTTGGCGTCGGCGGTGCCGGTCTTGTCGGTGTAGCTCGCGGTCGCGATGTTGACGTCGTCGTCGTAGACCGGCGAGATGATGGCGTCGGTCGACTTGGTGCACCCCTGGTCGACGGTGACCTTGTTGGTGTGGCCGTCCTTGGTCCAAAACCGGGCACAGACATCGGACTTACCGTCGTTGTCGCCGTCGATGCGGAGCCAGCCGCTGCTGCGGTCGTCGGCGTACTTGAATCGGAGGATGGGGCCCTTGTTCCAGCGGACCCAGCAGGGCCCGTCGTACAGGGGCGTCTGTGCGGGGGCGTCACCGGTGCCGGTACCGGTGCCCTCGGGCTCGGGTTCGCCGACGGTGGCCTGCTCGCCCTCGGTCTCACCCTCGAGCCACCCGTCATCGGATGCGAACGGATCGACGACGGTGGTGCCGCCCGTCGTGCCCCCAGAGGTGCCCGCGGCGGCGGGTGCGGTGGGCACGACCTTGGTGGGGGGCGGGGGCTTGTTCCCGGGCGTGGGGGTGGCCTCGCCACCGCCACAGGCGACACTGGACACCAGGCCCAACGCGAGACTGGCGGTGAGGGCGAGCGAGCCCAGGGGACGGGGGAAGGCGACGGCAGTCATGGGTCGGCGGGGGAGGGCAGCGTCGTGATCGGCCGGAGTTCGTCCCAGCCGTACATGCGTGCATAGCCGCGGCGCAGGCCGAAGCAGCGGGTTTGTAGCACACATCGGGCACACGGGGCGGGTTTGAGGAACTCGCCGCCATCGTACGATTTGGGTAGCTCGGCGAGCGCGTGGAACGGCCTTCGGTCCTCGGGTACGAGGCACAGCGGCAGCCCGCACATGGAGTCGAAGCCGCCGACCTCGAGGCCGTGGCGACGAGCCCGCGACAGGCCCTCCGCCAGCGGCGGCAGCACATCGCGGTAGCGCGGCACGAGCCATGTTTCGCGTGGCACCAGGTCCGTGGACATTCCAACGAACGAGACGGTGATCGCGGCCTGGGGCCAACGCTGCGCGACCTGGTCGACGAACGCGGGGAACTGGTGACGGTTGGGCTCGCACAGCACGTAGTTGATGCGCACCGCGATGGCCGAGCGTGCGAGCTGGTCGAGCCCAGCGACGGTCTTGGCAAAGGTCCCGGGGGCGGCGGTGACGGTGTCGGACACCTCGGCCGTGGCACCGTGGAGCGAGACGAACGCGATGTCGACTCCGGCCTCGGCCAGGGTGTCGCACAGCTGGCGATCGGCGAGCCGGGTGGCGTTGGTCTGTAGCTCGACTTCGCGGGCGCCGTTGGCCTTGCCGCGCCG
>JAHZJA010000928.1 GCA_022601155.1 Deltaproteobacteria bacterium
ACCAGGGCTGCCCCATTCCCGACACCGACGGTGACGGCATCCTCGACCCCGACGACCAGTGCGTCGACGTCCCCGAGAACGTCAACGGGTTCGAGGACGACGACGGCTGCCCCGATGAGCTTCCCAAGGAGATCAAGAAGTTCACCGGGGTCATCAAGGGGATCTACTTCGACACCAGCAAGGCCTCGATCCGGCCCAAGTCGCTGCCCATCCTCAACGCGGCGGTCAAGCTCCTGCGCGAGTACCCGAGCGTGCGCCTGGAGATCAGCGGTCACACCGACAGCCGAGGCAACGACGCCTACAACCTCGACCTGTCGCAGCAGCGGGCCGATGCGGTTCGGGAGTTCTTCGTAGCGGCGGGGCTCGAACGCGGCCGGTTCGAAACGCGAGGGGCCGGGGAATCGGAGCCCATCGAGAGCAACAAGTCCAAGCGGGGCCGGAGCAAGAATCGCCGCATCGAGTTCAAGCTCCTCGAACAATAACTTGCGAATTTTGGACTGGGGAACGAAGGATGACCACACAACGACTCATCGTCACGGCCGGCACGTTTGGCCTGCTGTCGCTGGCCGGGTGCGCCAACCCGTGTGAAGACGACGGACTTCTCCAGGAGATCGGCAGCAACTGCGCCGCCCTTTCGGGAGGGGGCGAGACCGATTCCGACTCCGACGGGGCCGCGGCAACCGACGACTCCAGCTGCGAGAACGGTGCCCAGGACGGTGACGAGACCGACGTCGACTGCGGCGGCTCGTGCGACGAGCAGTGCGGTGACGGCCAGGGCTGCCAGATGCCAGAGGACTGCGTGTCGGGCATGTGCGGGCCGGGGATGACCTGCATCGTTCCGTCGTGCGAGGACGGCTTCGAAAATGGGGCAGAGACCGACGTCGATTGCGGCGGCCCCGATTGCGATCCCTGCGACGACGGTGAGGACTGTGAGCAGGACCCCGACTGCCAGTCGCAGCAGTGTGGCGACGACGGAACCTGTGACGCTCCCACCTGCACCGACGGCACCCAAAACGGGGACGAGACCGACGTCGACTGCGGCGGTTCGTGCGACCCGTGCCGGCCCGGTGATGGCTGTCTCGATGGCTCCGACTGCGACACCGGGGTCTGCAACGACGACACCGATGAGTGCGCTCCGGCGACCTGCGAGGACGAGGTCCAAAACGGTGGAGAGACCGATCTCGATTGCGGAGGGCGGTGCGGCTCGACCTGCGAGATCGACGAGCAGTGCGACCTGTACATCGACTGCGTTCACCTCGTGTGCGACGAGACCGACGGCGTGTGCCTGGCGCCGACGTGCACCGACGGTACCCCCAACGGCAACGAGACCGACGTCGACTGTGGCGGGCCCGACTGCCCGCCGTGCGACGAGCCCGGTCTGTGTGTGATGGACTCCGATTGCCAGTCGACGCACTGCGACGAGGGAATCTGTGTCCCCGACTCCTGCGTGGATGGGGTCCTCAACGGCAGCGAGACCGACGTCGACTGCGGCGGCGACGAGTGTGCAGCCTGCGACGATGGTGAAGACTGCCTGGTCGACACCGACTGTCTGTCGAGTACCTGCGACCCCGGCGCCAACACCTGCACCTCGGCCACCTGCGACGACGGCCTGCAAAACGGCGACGAGACCGACGTCGACTGCGGCGGCCCGATCTGCGACGGCTGCGACAACGGCGAGCTGTGCCAGGTCGACGGCGACTGCATGTCGATGCAGTGCGATCCCGTGCTCGACGTGTGCGAGGCCCCCACCTGCGCCGACGGGCTGCTCAACGGTGCAGAGACCGACGTCGACTGCGGCGGACCCGACTGTGCTCCGTGCGACGACGGCGAGCTGTGCGTCGACAACAGCGACTGCACCTCGCAGACCTGCGCGGCCGGTACGTGCGACCCACCGTCGTGCGATGACGGGGTCCTCAACGGCCTGGAGACCGACCTCGATTGTGGGGGGCCACAGTGCGACCCCTGCAACGACTTCGAGATCTGCCTGACCAACTTCGACTGCGAGTCGATGGTCTGCCTCAACGACGAGTGCCAGCCCGCGACCTGCAGCGACCAAGTGCACAACGGCTCCGAGACCGACGTCGATTGCGGCGGCCCCGACTGTCAGCCCTGTGACAACGGAGACATGTGCCTCGTCGGCCCCGACTGCGCCTCGTCGGTGTGCGATCCGGGCAGCAACACCTGCGCCGGACCCACCTGCGACGACGGAGCCCAAAACGGCGACGAGACCGACATCGACTGCGGCGGGGGCACCTGCGACCCCTGCGACGACGGTGGCGGCTGCGTGATGAACTCCGACTGCGACTCGATGATCTGCAACACCGAGGCGGGAGTGTGCGAGCCCCCCAACTGTGGCGATGGAATTCAAAACGGCGACGAGACCGACGCCGACTGCGGTGGCATCTGCGGCATGACCTGCGAGCCCGGCGAGGACTGCCTCATTGGCGACGATTGCGTCTCGGGCGGCTGCGACCCCGGTACCCTGACGTGCAACGAGCTGCTGACGGTCACGGCCAGCCCATCGTGCTCGGAGTTCGCGGGCGTCCCGGTGGGCCTGCTGGCGACCGCATCCGGGGGCACGGGAGGTCCGTACAACTACGCGTGGACTCCGGACGACGGCTCGCTCACCAACCCGAACATGGCCGCCACCAATGCCTCTCCGGCCGCCTTCCAGACCTACACGGTCACGGCCGACGACGGGGTGAGCCTGGCGCAGGACACCACGGTGGTGGTCAACTCCAGCCCCTTCGACCTGCAGAACAGCTGCACGCTGCTGACCGCCAACTACGGCGCCAGCCAGGCCGGCGATCCGGCCACCATCAACTACGACATGGGCGGCACCCGGGCCTGCGAGCTGGGCAACAACGAGTTCGGCCTGCACCTGTGCGACTCGGTGGCGTTCGAGCAGACCCAGCTCCAAGGCACCATGGAGGTGATCGGCGCCGGGACGGGCGACGACGACTGGATGGGCCTGGTGTGGGGTGCCCAAGACGCGTCGAACTACTACTCGATGGTGTGGAAGCAGGGCCCGCAGGACTTCTTCGGGTGCACGACCCCGGGCGGCGTGCTGGTCAAGCGCATCGAGGCGGCCAACTTCACCGATCTGGGTGGTGCCGACTTCTACTGTCCCAACGACACCCCGTTCTCCACCGTCCTGGCCACGCCGGTCCAGACGTTGACCGCAGGATGGCAGCCAGGTCAGTCGTACTCGGTCACCATCAACTACACGCCGACGCAGAGCGACATCGTCATCACGCGCGACAGCGACGGCGTGCAGCTGGCCAGCTTCACGATCATGGACGCGACGTTCCCCAGCGGGTTCTTTGGTTCGACCACCCTGTCGCAGGAAAACGCCTGCATCGGACCGCTGCTCGGGTCTTGCCTGTAGCGAGACTCCCGTGCACCCCGCCGCCAGCGGGGTGCATCACGGGTGTGGCTCCGGGCGGTTTGCGGTAGGGAG
>JAHZJA010000929.1 GCA_022601155.1 Deltaproteobacteria bacterium
CCAATCTCCACGCGTTCGCGCCCGATCATCAGCTTGAACGTCTCGGTCTGGAGCACGATCGGCTCCTGCCCCGGAGGCTTGGCGGTGGCATCGAGGGGCGTATCGCTCTCGGACCCGAACCAGCAGCCGCTCCAGATCGGATAGTTCGAGTCGCCCTCGGCGAACTCGACCCACGCGCCGGCGCCGACCGGAGGCGTCAACCACATCCCCGAGGGCAGGCCGACCATCCCGCCCATGGGCATGGTGGGCTCCGCCCATGAGGTCACGCCTCCGCCCAGAACCGTCGGCACCGACACCAGCAGTCGCCCTCGCTTGAGGGGGTCGACGTTGTTGAGCACGGTTCCCCGGTACTTGCCGAAGAAGCGCCGCGCGCCTCCTTGTTCCTGGTCGAACGCTTCCTTCATACCGTCACCCGTTCTTCGACCGCCCCTGTGCCCTCGCGAGCGAGTGAGAAGGTCTGTGTGTAGGCTCCGCGCTGGATCGAGTGCGTCACGCGGGTCACGTAGTAGTTGCCGTCGTAGGCCGGCCCTGCGCCTTGCACCCCGACCAGACGTCGTGGCTCGAGCACCTGGCCGTAGCGCACGACATCGAGCGAGCCCTCGCCGACCACCGCGTCTGCGTGCCGCAGCATCCGGCCCACGGCCAGCTTGGTCAGCATGATCGGATCGGTGGCGGCCCCGGCATGGCCGTGCTGCACCACCCGCCACGGCACCGCGGGACGCCGGGCCAGCCGCGGCCGCAGCGGCAGGATATCGGGCAGCGGAATCGGCAGCGAGACCTTCGTCCTGCGCTCCATCATCCACGCGACCGTCGTCGCCCTCGACAGGCCATCGAGACGAAAGCTCAACGACTGCACTTTGGTATCCGCGTCCAGATCGACAGCCAGGGCCGGCTGCACTGCGCCCTGACGAACCTCGGGGCCCCAGTACGCCCGGCTCATGCCTGGGCGCGGACCGGGCTCGAGGTGAAACACGTAACCCACGGCATCGGCCAGCGAGCGCAGGAATTGGTAGTCCGTGCCGCTTTGGTGGGGGATGTGCTCGAGCGGGTTGGGGATGTCGATATAGGGCGGCGGCACCACGACCGGAAGCACGCCGAGCACGGCGTAGCGCGCCAGCACGGATCCCACCTGCGCCACATCCGGCATCCCCGGAAACGGAAATCCGGTGAGGTCCACCAGGTCCATGGCGGCGGTGAGGTCCTCACCCGTGATCATGAGCGTGGCGCCTTGTCCCCCGACGGCGGGCCTGACCTCTTGTTGGGTGATGACCCCGTCCATGATCACGTGGGACTTGCCCCGCACGATCACCTCGGCGATCACTCGGATCATCGGATCGAAATAGCCGCCCGGTAGCAGCACGCGCTCCAGCCGACCGCCGTGGTCGAGCCGAAAGGTGATCTGAAAGCCGCTCCGGTCCCGCGACGCCCCCTGAACGGTCAGGCTCGTGAGCGCGTCGATGACCTCGGCGTCGACGGCCTTGGCCACCATCGCTCCCATGCGCAGGCGTAGCTCGAAGCTATCCCCGGCCATCGCCTTGCCCCCCGTCGGGCAACGCCACACGAACGAGGCGGCCCTCCTGCTCGATCTCGTCGGGGTGGATCACCCCGTTGGCGTCCCACAGCCGCCACGCCTGCAGCGGGTCGCCCAGGTGCGCCACCGCGATCAAGTCGGCCCGGTCTCCAACCTTCACCCGATGCTCGGCGACCACCCGCATCTCACGAGGCTCCGGCGAGAACCGTCGTCGCAGGTGGCGGATCGTCCGGCCGCTCGCGGTCGTGACCGTGGCGATCTCGACCGAGTGGTAGCGGCTCGTCGCGGGAAGCTCGGGAGGAAGGAGCGCGGAGAAATCGGGAATGTCGCCCATATCAAGACAGCTCCTCGACGGTGAGACCCAGGGGGCCGAGGGTGGAGATCGAGCCCAGGTCGGCCAGTTGCTCGAGCATCTCGTGATGGCGAAGGAACACGTCGGCGCCACGGTGGTCGAACCCCAGGTCAGAGACGCTCAGCACCCGAAGTGACAGCTCGACCCGGGCCTGGGCCGGGCGCAGCTCCACATCGAAGGCCTCCTCGGTCACAGACAGCTCGGTCACCTTGACCGGCACCACCCGATTGCGGCTCCACACCAGCAGCGTCAGCGGAGTCTCCATCGCCACGATCTCCAGCGCGCCACGGCGAGCGAGACGATGGTTGCGCTCGAGTCTTCGCCGCGCGGGATACAGCATGGCCTCGAGGGCGGCGATCTGATGCCGGACGCCGTGCTCTGCCACCTTGGCCACATCCGCTTCACGACCAGAGGTGTCCCGCGCGTCGAGCTCGGCCTCGAGCCGGATCGTCTCGCGTGGCGGGCCGACCAGACGCAGGGGCTCCCCCGCCCGCTCGCCCTGCTCTCCTCCCGCCTCCGCCGCAGAGATCGTGCGCTGGAGGCGATCGGGGTTGTACTGAAACGCGACCGCGCGCTGGAATCGTACGGGCTTGGTCTCGATGAGAACGAGGGCAGCAGTTCGGGTACGCAAGGCCATGGTTCACCGATCCTCAGTAGTCGTCGACACGCGCTGGTCGATCGCATGGGCGACCGCTCTGCCCACCGGGCCGGGACCATCCGACGCCGGAAACTCGGTGAAGCCTCGCTGCATGGCGAGAGCTCGCTCCACATCCGCCACGATGGCGTCGCGCTGCCCGGCGAGCGCCGGGTCGAGGACGAGCCTGCGCACGTGAACCTCGATCGGCCTGCGATCGGTCACGCCCACCTCCCCAACATCGCCTCGGGGGCAACCTGTCCCGCCTTCTCGAGCTCTAGCCGAGCCGCGTCTCGAAGATGCGGCATCGACAGCGGTCGGTCATCGGCCGCGCTGCGAATGCTGGCCGCCACCACGATGTTGCGAATCCCTCCCCCGCTGACGCTCAGCTCGGACAGCACGTCGAAGTCGAGCGCCTCGGTCGGGATCCGCGGCGGCAGACACCGCTCCCAGATCTGGGCCCGCGCGGCCCGGTTGGGGAAGGGGAACTCGACGAAGAACCGCAAGCGGCGAGCGAAG
>JAHZJA010000930.1 GCA_022601155.1 Deltaproteobacteria bacterium
GCATTCGGGCCTGGCTGTTCACCATCCTCCGCAACACGTTCATCAACCGGTACCACCGCGGCAATCGGCGCCGCTCTGCTCGCAACGACCTCGAGGCGCAGCTGACCGCGCTGGGCTCCGACGCCGCCGTCGCCCGCACCACCAGCCAGACGCCGGGGCCCGAGGCCGCCGTCAGCCAGCGGATCACTCGCGAACGCATCTATGCGGCGCTCGAGTCGGTCCCCGAGGACTACCGCACGGCCGTGATGCTCGCCGACCTCGAAGGGTTGGCCTACAAGGAAATCGCCGACGTCATGGACTGCCCCATCGGCACCGTCATGTCTCGGATCTACCGGGGTCGGCGCCTGCTGGCCAAGCTCCTCAAAGATCACGCTGCGGAGCTCGGACTCATCGACCCCGAACAGACGCTACCGCGTACCGCTGCAGGGGACGGCAAGACCGTCGATCTCGAAAGCTATCGCAACAAGCGAGGCACCGCATGAGCCTAAAAGACATACGCTCCGAATGTTCCGACGTCGCCGCCTTGTTGCAGCCCTACGTCGACGGGGAGGTCACCAGCCCAGAGCAAGAGCAGGTTGGTGCCCACCTCGAGTCCTGCGCAGGATGCCGCGCCGCCGTCTCCGAGCAGGCATGGGTGCGGGCCACCCTGCAGGCAGTGGAGCGTGATGTCGCCCCCCAGGCGCTCCGCGCCAAGGTGCTGCTCGGGCTCGACGGCATCGATCGGGAGCACGCGGCCGAGGCCGCCGCCGCCGCTCCACCGGGTCTGGGCAGTCGAATCTGGTCCCGAGTGCGTGACTTGGGCCGCGGTGGGCTCATCATGGTCCCCGCAGGAGCGGTCGCCGTGGCGTTGTTCTTCATGGCCCGCGAAGGCGTCGTGACCCCCGAGGGCGCCGACCCCTCGGCCAGCCCCGGGTACGGACTCGGCTCGGCCATCTTGCCGGGCGCCGAAGCCAGCCTCCCCCACGGCGACGAAGACGTGATGCGCGCAGTTGGCGACCTCGAGCCCCAGGTCGGGTTCGCCGTCCAGATGCCCACATCCACCTCGACCAAGGACGTCCAGCTAGTCGCCGCCACCCTCGACCGTGGAGGTGCCAGCCGACAGACCCCAGCCGCGCGGCTGCGCTACCAGCTGGGCGATGGGCTCCACCTCATCGACCGACAGCTTCCCGCGGGGTCGTTCTCACCCACGGGCACCTCTCGGACCATCTCCGGTCGCGCGTATCACATGCACCGCGACGAGGCAGGCCGGCCCGTCATCTCGTTCGAGTCTTCGGGCGTGGCCCATGTGTTGCTGCTCGAAGGGGCAAGCGTCCCGCCAGGCGAACGCGGCGAGTACGACCTGCTGCTCAAGTTTGCAGCCCACTTCGCCGCTCGGTAGCGGCTGGGCCCGGCCTTCGAGGTCGAGCCCCCGCGGCCCCGCCCTGCCAAACCGCGACCACGAACACGGCGGCACCACGGGGCGCCACGGGGATGCCCGACCCAAACGGGTTCGGGGCTGGCTTCCCCTGGGGTGAAACGATAGTCTCCGGTCCGTGTTTTCTGCGCTGATCATCGATGCCGACGAAGCCGCCATTGCGAGCATTCGGAGCGCTCTGACGCCCTTTGGGTTCGAGTTCACCGCCACACAAGACGCCTCGGAAGCGATGAACCTGGCGCGGACGGCCACGCCCGACATCATCTTCCTGCGCGTGGAGCTCCCCAACGTCTCGGGGTTCTCGGTGTGCAACAAGCTGCGGCGTAGCGACGAGACCAAGTACATCCCGCTGGTGATGTACGCCTCGGATGTTCCGGCCGACGTCTTCGACCAACATCGCAACCTCAAGACCCACGCTGACGACTACTTGCGTCTCCCGTTTGCGGGCGAGCAACTGGTGGTCTCGGTCGGTGGCCTCATCGATCTTCCCGAGCCGGGCACCGTCGATGCCGCGGCCCACGATGCCGATCCCGACCCCGGTGAGAGCCTCGAGGTCGAGATCGACGATGTGCTCGAGGAGGAGCCCGACGGCGGTCTCGAGATGGCCGAGTTCGACCGCGAGTTCGCAGAGATGGAAGGCGGCTCGGGGCCTCCGCCCGCGCCCGTCCCCGCCCCCGCCGAGCCGGACATCGCCGATGAGATGGAGGCCGCGTTCGACGGTCTGCTCGACGAGGCTCAGCAAGCGGCGCAGACGCAGTCGGAGCCCGCACCCGAGCCCGAGCCCGAGCCCGAGCCCGTGATCGAGGCCGCGCCGGAGCCCGAGCCCGAGCCCGAGCCCCAGCCACTGCTTGCCGCGGAGCCCGAGCCCGAGCCCCAGGCAGCGGCGAGCGGCAGCAACGAGTTCAAAGCACAGCGCGAGGTCATCGCGCTCAAGAGCCAGCTCAACACCAAGAAGCGGGAGATCCTCGCGCTCAAGGACGAGCTGGAGAGCCACGAGCGCGCCGTCCTCGATGCCAAGCACAAGAGCCGCGAGCTTCAGGCCCAGCTCAGTGAGGTCGAAGAAAAGGCGCTTGGCGCCGAAGAGCAGGTCATCACTGCGCAAGAGCAGGCCGACGCTGCCAACCGTGACAAGAACACGGTCCTCAAGCGCGAGGAGGGCCTCAAGCTCCGACTCGAGGGCAGCCAAAAGAAGGTCAAGGACCTCGAGTCCGAGCTCAGTGAGGCCACCAAGGCCACAACGGAGGCTCAGGAGGGCGGCCAAAAGAAGATCGCGGCGCTCCATCGCGAGCTCGAGTCGGCCGAGACCGACCTCGCCACCGCACGCCAGCAGCTGGACGACGCCAACCAGCAGCTCGAGACTTCACGCGCTCAAAACGCGGAGCTCGGCACGGCCCTGCAGACCGCGACCGACGAGTCCTCCGCGCTCACCGATCGCGTGACGGGGCTCGAGGGCGAGACCCGGAGCCTGAGCGAGCAGCTGGAGCAGGCCAAGACGGAGGCCGCCGCCGAGCTCGAGCGTCAGCTGGCGCAGGCGAGCGAGACCGCAGCGGCCGACAAGGCAGCAGCGCTGGAGGCCCAGGCCAAGGAGCACCACGCCGAGGTCGAGTTCGAGGACAACCAGCACCGCATCGAGAAGGACAAGCTGCGCGAGGAGCTCGACAGCGCCAAGGGCGAGCTGGCCGAACTCCAGCAGTCCAGCCGAACCGAGCGGCAGCAGTTCGAGTCGCAGGTTGCCTCGCTCGAGCACGATCTATCCGGCAGCCGCGACGAACTCCAGACCGCCACCGCCGAGCTCGGCCTGTTGCGAGAGCAGCTGGGCCAGGCCCAAAACGAGCTCGACTCGCGGCGGAGCAATGAACAACGGGCTCAGCAAGCCCTCGCCGTCGCCCTGCGGGTGCTCGACGGGCAGCCCTCCCCGTGACGCGAGTCTTCGGCGACACCGCCAACCTCAAGGCGAGCCACGCCCGCCAGCTGCAGAAGCTGGCCCACCGCTCCATCGCCCCCGATCAGATCGTGGGGCCCACGCTCGCCCGCGACCTCCTCGACCTCGCCCATGAGATCGGGCGACGTCTGGGCCTGTTCATCGATCGTCGTGGCCGCATCTCTCGGGTGATCCTGGGCGACGCCCACAGCATGGAGCTGCCCGAGTTCGCGCGCGTCCGCGGAGTCTCGGGGCGGCTGCGTGGTGTCCGGCTCATCGTGACCCACCTGGTGCCCGAGCCCCTCGACCGCGAAGAGCTGGCCGACCTCGCCAAGCTGCGGCTGGATCTGGTGGCGGGCATCCATCGCGGTCCCGCTGGAATTGCGCTCGACCTGGCCACGCTGACGCCTCCGCCTCCGGCCGTGCTCGACGCGTTCCACACCCGGCTATGGCCGCGCCAGCCGCTGGCCGTGCTGGTGCGCGCCGCCGAAGAGCCCGACCCCGACGGCGACGGCGAGCTTCCGGTTCCGCTGGTGCCCTACCTGCGGGAGCTGGAGTCCCAGCTCGAGGCCGCCACCGTGCGAGCGCGGGCCGAGATCACGGGGACCCGGGCGATGGTGCTGATGGTGCACGACGGCGGGCCCCATGTGACGGCGCGCAAGGCCGAGCTGCGCGAGCTGTGCCGCACCGCGCGGCTGGGCCTGGTCGAGTTGGTCCAGCAGCGCCGACGCCAGCCCGACCCCCGCAGCTTCTTCGGCTCGGGCAAGCTCCGTGAAGTGTTGGTCCGTGCGCTCGAGCAAGACGTCGAGCTGCTCATCTGCGACCCCGAGCTGAGCGCATCCCAGGCCCGTACGATCGCCAACCAGACCGACCTCAAGGTCGTCGATCGCACGATGCTCATCCTCGACATCTTCGCCAACCACGCCCGCAGCTCCGACGGCAAGCTGCAGGTGGAGCTGGCCCAGCTGCGCTACCTGCTGCCCAAGATGGTCGGCAAGGGGACGATGATGTCGCGGCTGATGGGCGGCGTGGGCGGTCGCGGACCCGGTGAGACGAAGCTGGAGGTCGACCGACGGCGCGCCAAGGACCGAATTGCCGATCTCGAGCGAAGGCTCCGCCAGCTTCGCAAGCAACGCGACCAGCAGCGTGCCCGACGACAACGATCGCGGGTCCCCGTCGTGGCGATCGTCGGCTACACCAATGCCGGCAAGAGCACCTTGCTCAACACCGTCACCGGGGCCACCGTCGACGCCGAGAACAAGCTGTTCGCCACACTCGACCCCACCGTGCGGCGCATCCGGTTCCCGATGGACCGCGAGATCGTGCTGCTGGACACCGTGGGGTTCATCCGCGACCTTCCGCCGGCCCTGCGCCAGGCGTTTTCCGCCACCCTCGAAGAAATCGCCGACGCCGACCTCCTGCTCCACGTCGTCGATGCGACCGACCCCGATCGTGACCAACAGGTCGCCACCGTCGACTCGGTCCTCGCCGATCTAGGGGCAGGACGAGTCCCGCGCTTCGTCGTGCTCAACAAGTCCGATGCCCTGCGCGCCAGGCCCTCGGAACAAGCGGTGGCGAGCCTGACCTCGGGCGACCCGGCGTTCTTCGTCAGTGCGCTCCAAAAGAGGACGACCCGCGAGCTGATGGTCGCAATCGAGTCCCATCTGTGGGAACGCGGCCGAGTCGAACGCCCACAGCACGCGCAGTATCAAGCCGTGGACGCGCAGTCAGCTGAAGAACCCGGGGACGAGGATCAGCAGCAATCCGAGGCCGAAGCCGATGATCCCGACAGTGGCCAGCAGCGCACCGCGACGGGCCAGGGGGAATCCGCGGCGGGGGCCGAGCCAGGCAACCCCCTGGACCAGGGCGATGAGCGAGACGATGGCAGCGACGTAGCCCACGGCACCCGAGGGTAGCCCATCCCCGCCCGCACGGACGGCATGGTCGTCGTAAGATCTACGGACGACCGCGATGTCTGACCCCATCTCCGAGCTCGCGACCCTTCCGCTCGACCAGCAGCTCGCGACGCTGCAGGCGTGCCTCGACGAGCGCCGTGATCCGCGGTCGCTGCTCGCCGCATGCGGTGCCGTGCGGGATCATGCGCCGCTTTCCTGGCTCACCCAGCGGCTGCTCGAAGGCGGCTGGCTCGCCGATCCCCAGCAGCGCGACTGGCTCGCCGAGTTCCTGCTGCTGCAGCCCGAGACCGCGATCGATCGCGTGCTCAAGGCACTGGTCGGCGACGGAACCTTCGACGCCATCCGTGGGCCCCAGCTGCGCGACACCCTGTTGGTGATGCTCGAGCGGGTCACCCTCGATCGCGTCTCGGTGATGTGTCTGGTCGACCGTGCGCTCAAGCAGAATTTCGCGGAGGCACGCGATGCCCACGTGGAGGCGGTGACCGAGCGATGCGCCCAGGCGCTCGCGGGCGGACGCACCGAAGAGGTCACGGTCGATAGGCTGGCCCAGGTCTCCGCCCCCGGCATCGCACGGCTGCGCACAGCCGCGACCGCCCACGATCCGAGCACCGCCGCGACCCTGGAACAATCGCTGGGAGCACTGGCCGAGCGCACGCTCGAGGTACTGGGACAGGCACCCAAGGCCGTGTCGCAGGCCAACGCCGAGGAGTTGCTGTCCAAGCGGGTCTACACCGACCCCGGTCACTTCCTCGTGGAGTTGCTGCAAAACGCCGAGGACGCGGGCGCGGTTCGCTTCCGCCTGGACTTCGGCACCGACAAGATCGTGCTGTGGCACGACGGCACCGCCTTCGATACCCGCGACGTGGTCGGCGTGACCTCCATCGGTCAGACCACCAAGCGCAAGCAGCAGATCGGGTTCTTCGGCGTGGGCTTCAAGTCCGTGTACGAGGTCACCGACAGGCCCCAGATCTACTCCGACGTGTACCGCTTCGAGATCGCCGACGTGTCGATTCCCAAGCTGCTGTCTCGTCGCCCCGACGATGTCCCCCAAGACGGCACGGTGCTCGTGCTGCCGCTGCGCGACCCCAGCGATGCCGAGCGGTCCCCGGCCGCATTGTTCGGCAAAGCCCGGGATCTGGATGCGATCGTGCTGTTCACCCTGCGACGGATCGACGTCATCGAGCTGTCGCTGGCGCACGCCGATGGCAGCACCACCCTGCACGCGGTGCACGAGCTGGCGCCCGACGAGCGCGGCATCTCGCGCATTCGCCAGCAACCCCAAGGATGGGTCCGTGGCTACGCGGTGCACGATGCCGAGCACGTCTACCACGGAGGAGGGCGTGCGCCGGGCCGCGCCGATCGAACCCGGGTGATGGTCGGCGTGCAGGTCGACGACGACGGCGTCCCCCAAGCACTCGAAGACGACACCCCCACCGTCTACAGCTATCTGCCCACCGAGGAGCACTCGGGGCTGCGGTTTTTCGTGCAGGGACACTTCGACGTCCCCGTTGACCGCGAGCGGATCACCCAGGAGTCGCGCTGGAACGAGTGGATTCTCGGCAAGGTCCCGCCCGGGCTCGCCGCGCTCGCGCAGCAGCTGACGGCCGACCTGCCTCCGCCGCAGCAGCTACGCGTCGGAGAGGGCCTGTTGCGCGTGCTGCCGCTGGCGTCCGAGCTGGGCTCGCCGATCTTCCGCCGAATCGTGCAGGGCCTGCGTCACGCGTTCGACTCGATCCCATTGGTCCCCGGCGAAGACGGAGCGCTGCAC
>JAHZJA010000931.1 GCA_022601155.1 Deltaproteobacteria bacterium
GCGTCGAGCGACCCCACCACCCACCGATCCCACGCGTGCACTGGCGCGCGGGGTTTGTCGTCTAGGCCCCCGCGCGCGGCGTTGCCATGTCGCGGCGAGGAGGGCCGCCGAACTTCCGTGTGTACTCGCGGCTGAACTGGTTGGGGCTCTCGTAGCCCACCTCGAACGCCACCCTCGAGACCGACTGTCCCTCCGTCGACAACAGTCGTCTGGCCTCGAGCAGCCGCAGCTCCTTTTGGTACTGCAGCGGCGTCGTCGAGGTGATCGTCTTGAAGTGCTTGTGGAACGACGACGGGCTCATCCCTGTCTCGCGGGCAAGCTCCGGCACGCTGATCGACCCCTTGAAGTCTCGTCGAATCCGAGCAATGGCGCGAGCGATCCCGCTGGCGTGGCTGTCGTGCCGAAGCAGCTTGCGCAGCATCGCCCCATGCGGCGCCATCAGCAGCCGGAAGTGAATCTCCCGCTGCAACATCGGCACCATCACCTTGGCCTCGACCGGATCGCTGGTGACCGCGAGGTACCGAGCCAGGCTGTCGAGCAACCGCGGATCGGTCTGCGCAACGTGGAGCGAGCGAGGCTCGGCGCCCTGCACCCGAGCCTCGCCGACCTCTTCGTACAGCCCCCGCAGGACCGCGAGGTCGAGCGTGAAGATGAGCGCCAGGTATGGTGATGCGGGGCTCGCCTGGGTCACCCGCGAGACGACCGGCACGTCGTGGCTCACCACCAACGACTCCCCCGGGCCAAAACCAACGGTCTGATCTCCCAGCATGGTCTCCTTGCGACCCTGGAGGATCAGGCAGACGACCGGTTCGTACAGCGCGGCGACGAGGGGGGTGGGCTGCCCGACGCGCAACAGCAGCAGCCCCGGCAGCGGCTGGAGGGCACGCTCTCCTCGGCCGGGTTCCCGGTCGATTATCGTGGTGGCCAGCGCCGCGAGTTCGTGAACCTTCATGCCGCCCCTTCGTGGTCCTGTCGTACCAGCCCGGCGCTCGACCGTCATCCATTCCTCGATGCTCTCGGAGGATTGGGCACGAACCGTGGAGGAACGAGCAGGCACGGCCCAGGTGCGGCGCCTAGGGTGACCACACTCTCGGGAGACGACCCATGCCCAACCATCCGACGCTGAAGCTCAACGAACAGGTGCAGATCCCGACCGTGGGATTCGGCACCTACCTCATCGCCAACGACGACGCACAGGCAGCTGTAGACGCTGCCCTTCGCGCTGGCTATCGCCACATCGACACGGCCGAGACCTACGAGAACGAGCGAGGGGTCGGCGCCGCCATCCGTGCCTTTCTCCAGCGGCAGGGCGCACCGCGGGACGAAGTCTTCGTCACCACGAAGCTGTGGCCGGGCAATGCGGCGTGGGGACACACCCCCAAGACCTACGCGTCCACCATCGAGTCGTTGAACACCAGCCTCGACCACCTTGGGCTCGACCATGTCGACCTCTACCTCATCCATGCCCCGTTTCACCCCGAGCAACGGCTCGAACAGTGGCGGGCGCTGGTCGAGCTGCGGCGCCAGGGCAAGGCCAGAGCGATCGGCGTGAGCAACTTCAGTGCGACGCACATCGACGAGCTCGAAGCCGCCGGGTTTCCCCTTCCCGATGCCAACCAGATCGAGCTCCACCCCTGGTCGCAGAAACCGCAGCTGGTCTCGTACCTCGCCGACAAGAAGATCGCGCCCATTGCCTACAGCAGCCTCGTCCCCCTCTCCACCTGGCGTGCCGCCAAGGGCCACGACAGCGCGAAGACCGACGCAATGAAGGCCGACGGACAGCGCGCCGACTCCCCGTTCAAGGCCATGGCGGCGAAGTACGGGGTCTCCGAGGCGCAGGTCCTGCTGCGCTGGGCCGTGCACAAGGGCTACGCCATCCTCCCCAAGAGCACCAATCCGGAGCGCGTCCGGCAAAACATCGACCTGTGGTCGTTCACCATCGACGATGACGACATGCGCGCCATCGAGGCGATGGACCGCGGGGACGGTGTGGCCTGGAGCGTTGGCGACCCGACGAAATCTGGGTGAGTCGGCGGGGCCGTGGCATCCTCCGGCTGGCTGCCCCCACGGAACGCCCCCGCATGTCGGATCAGACCAACACGGACGCGACGGCACTGTCGATCGAGCTCGAAGCCAAGCTGCTTCGACGCCTTGGGGGGGAGTGGGAGATGATCAACCACACCTTCTTCAAAGGCGTCCTGCGCCGGCCCACGCTCCAGCTCTCGGACACGCTGGCGCGGCTGGGGCAGTGGCAGTCCGAGCTGAGGACGATCGAGATCTCTCGGCACCTGGTCCTCGACCACGGCTGGGGACAAGTGCTGGAGGTGCTCAAGCACGAGGTGGCCCACCAGTTCGTGGACGAGTGCCTCGCCGTCGACGAGCCGCCCCACGGTCCGACGTTTCGCAGCATCTGCGACCGGCTGGCGATTCCCTGGGCGCCGACCGTCTCCCTCGAGGAGCGCCACTGCGACGATGGCCGTGCCACCAACACCGACCGCCTCGTGGCTCGGATTCGAAAGCTGTTGGCGCTGGCCGAGAGCCCCAACCAACACGAGGCCGAGAACGCCGCGACCGCGGCGCAGAAGTTGATGTTGCGCTTCAACATCGAGATGGACGCGATCGAGGAGCCCAAGGCGTTCGTGTTTCGGCACCTGGGCAAGCCTGCGGGGAAGACCTTCGAGTACCAGCGCCGGGTCGCCGTGATCCTGCACGAGCACTTCTTCGTGGAGTCGATCTGGGTCCCCGTGTATCGCCCCCACGAAGGCAAGCGCGGCAGTGTGCTGGAGATCTGCGGGAGCGAGCCCAACCTGGCGATGGCCGAGTACGTGCACGACTTCCTCCACGGTACGGCGGAACGGCTGTGGGCCGCCTACAAGCAGCAGCGGGGCATCCGATCCAACAAGGATCGGCGCAGCTTCCTCGCCGGGGTCATGGGTGGGTTCTCCACCAAGCTCGACGCCCAGCGTGCGCATTTTCGAGAAGAAGGGCTCGTGTGGGTCCCGCTGTCCGAGCTCGGTGGGTACTTTCGGCGCCGACATCCATACGTGCAGCGGGTTCGCAACGCGGGCAGCCGCAAGAACGCCGCGTTCAGTGAGGGGCGTCGGGCCGGAGAGAGCATCGTGCTGTCTCAACCCGTCACGGCCGAGTCGAGCCGGCGACCTCCCCGGGCGCTGGGGCCAGGCCGTCGCTGAGGCGCGGCCAGGACACCCACACCATCCGACCAGTCCATTAGTTCGGCGGGCATTGAGGCCCGCGAACGATCGTCGCGCACTTTACAAATCGGGCCTCCCTCACGGGGATCAAAACCGACGGAGCGCGGACTTGGTTTCCTGGGAGGGACTGGGTCATGGCGCAATCGCAGAGTCGGGGTCGAAGCGTCGTGGGCATCGCGCTCGTCGCGATGCTGTCGTACGCCTGTGATGGGCCCAGGGATGCACCCCTCGCCGAGGCCCGCGTACTGCCCTACTCGCACGCGGGTGTGCCCTGGGTGTTCGACGACGATGGCTACCAGTACCTGATCGACACCGGGACCCCGCGGAGCTTCGTCGCCCCCGCGGTGGCCGGGATGGACGACGACGTGTTCGTCACCACGGTCGTGGACCGCTGGGACATTCAGGGGCTGGGTGCGGGTGCAGAGGTCGTGGTCACCAACGAGCTTCCCCCACCGATCATCCCGATGGTCGGGCCAGATTTTGGGGGAATCTTGGCCGCCGATCTTCTCTCGCTCCAGCCGATGATGCTCGACCCCCTGCGCAGCCGCTTCATCTTGGATGACGACGGAGACTTCACGCAGTGGCTGACCCAGACGGACGCGCCCGTCCGGATTCCCGTGACCGTCACGGGGGGCGGGGTCGCCTGCATGAGCGAGGGCCGATGCTTCGACCACGACGGGTGGCGCGTGCTGGTGGATGTGGTGGTCGAGGGGCAGACGGTCACGGCCTTGCTCGACACCGGCTCGACCTTCACCAGCATGGGCGTCGCACTGTTCGACCGCCTCGAGCAGGCACGCACGCGCCCAGAGGTGACCGTCTCTCGCGGATGGGACGACTGGCGTTTTTCCCGGGTCGACACGCTGACCGTGGGTGACGTGGTGGTGGACGACATGCCCGTGCGCATCAACCCCATGCTCGACATCTCGCTGGCCCGCCTCGGGGTGGAGACCGGTCGACGGGTCGAGATGTTGCTGGGCCACTCGCTGTTCCTGCAATTCGCCACGGGCATCGACCACCAGGCCCAGGTGCTCACGCTGGCCCGCTACCACGAGCCTGGAGCCCTCGAGACCGAGATGTTCGTGGGCTACGGGATCTGGCTGGTCGGCTCGCCGCTGCCTGGCGCAGCGCCACGCGTGGCCGCCCTCGCCCACGGGATGGAGGCTCAGCAGGCGGGGATCGACATCGGCGACGTCATCGTCGGGATCGATGGCCGCGACACCGTCTCGATGACCGCCGTGGAGCTCGACGTCGCGCTCAGGGTCGGGGCCCAGGGTCAGACCATCGAGCTCGAGGTCGCCGATGTCATGCAGGACGGCCTCCGTCAGTCGCCGCCGCGGCGCGTCGCGCTGACCAAGCGCGACCTCCTGCCCGCCCAATGAGCACAGCAGGCCTGCAATTTCCGAAGCAAGACCATCCGCCAACGAGGACGACACGATGCGATCGACGACCATTGCGACACTCACCCTGATAGTCCCCCTGTCCCTCTCACTCGGCTGCGCAACCGATGCCGCGCCCGACGATGCGTTTCGCGTGCTCCCGGTCGCGGCGGTCATGGCCGACGGCAGCGAAGTGCTCGTCGGTACATACGACGCGCAGTCGCGCGAGCTCGACCTCGTGCCCGCGTTCGTCGAAGAGCTCGATAGTCAGAGCCGAGGAACATCGCTCCAGCTGACCGGGGCGGGCCACACCCAGCCCCTGGCCGTGCACGGCGTGTGGGCCGACGGGCTCGATGAAGGCAGCCGCCTCGCGGTCGCGATCCGGGCGCAGAGCCCCAACGTGGCCGGCGCGGAGCTGGTGGTGCACGCGGAGACCTGGACCGATGGCCTGACCGAGGCCGAGGCCGCCAGCTCATACTCCGCGTGCTGGGACATCCCCGAACACTGCTGGGATCCCGCACTGTGCGAGGAAGTCCCCCAGGACGAGTGCGAGCACATGTTCCCGGAGTGCTTCATGGAGAACCCCGACGCTCCGGACGATCCCGAGGGCGAGCCAGAACAGCCCGCCGATCCCGACAAGCCCGACGGCTGAGCCATTGCGGGGTGGTGGTGTCTCGGCATCGCCACCACCTCGCCGCTCATCCGTGATGGGCGATCACGTACGTCGACAGCTCCACACGCGACTTGAAGCCGGTCTTGGCGTAGACCCGCTCGAGGTGGGTCTCGACCGTACGCCGCTTGACCCCCAGAGCCGTGGCGATCGCCTCATTGGACATCGCACGCGCCACCATCATCGCGACCTCGCGCTCTCGCTTGGACAGCCGCTCCAGCCTGGCCGCCTGCGCATCGCGGAACTGGTAGACGAGCTGGAGGACGACACCCGCTCCAACGCCCACGGTCCCGCCCGGAGACAGCGTCGCCGACTCGATGCGGTCCCCCTCGACGAAGGTCCCGTTGGTCGAGCCCAGGTCGTTGATCGTCACCTCGCGGCCCGGAGCGAGCACCACCTCCACGTGGTTGCGCGACACACCCGAGTCGAGCAGGCGAATGTCGGCGTCTTCGCAGCGGCCGATCACGTTGAGGCCCGGCGCGAGCCGATAGTGAACCCCCTGGGTCTGGCCTACGACGCACTTGAGCGCCAAGACCTGCTCGCCGTCGGGGGGGTGCGCCCGGCTGGGCTGTGCCGTCGTGGTGTCGACCACCTCGACCACGATACATCGCCCGCGTCCGCTCCACTGGCTACCGATCACTTCGCGAGCGCGCCAGCTGGGCCTCGGCCTGCGCGAGCCGAGCTCCGAGCGCAGGGTCGTCGACACCCGTCAGTGCGGCACGAGCATGCAGCACCCAGGTGGCCGCCGTGACGTCGTCGGCCCCGCTCGCGGCCAGGACCGAGACGATCTCGCACGCCGATGCCGCCGCCACCCAGCGCGCATCGTTGCTGCGCGCGAGGAAGAACGCACCCTCCAGCGCTGCGAGGGCATCCGCATGCTCCCCCCGGTGGTGGGCCACACGACCTGCCCTCAGCCCGACTTCGGCCACGAGCGGCGGGTACCCGATACGGATGGCATCGCCTCGACTCTCGACGATGCGCTCGGTCGCCTCGTCGTTGCGTTGCGCCCCGAGCAACGCATCGATCCCCGCGAGCTGTTGCCGCACCTGCTCCACCCGCTCGCGGTCTTCCTCGCGCGGCTGAGGTCGGAGGCGCGCGCGAGCGTCGATCTGGGCGCATCGCTCGATCGGCGGCAGCGTGCGCACCAACCCGACCGCATGACGGGCCACCGCCGCATCGGCCCGCGACAGCGTCTCCACTGTGGCCTCCAGAGACTGGCGAACACCCGCCAGGCAGGTCAGGGCGTCATCGACCGCCGTACTCCCGCTCGACATCCCTGGCCGAGCCGCGTGGCATGCCTCTACCCGCGCGGCCTCCCACGCCCGCACGTACCCATCGACGCGAACCCGAACCCGAACCGAAGTGCCCGGGGAGAACACCGACAACGCCTCACGCACCCGACCTCGGGGGCCATCCCACCACACCTCGTCCAGGCGCATCGCCGCACCGCTACACATCGGCTCCGGCCCTGCAAATGCCCAGGCACCCACTCCCGTGGCCAACAAGACGGGAATGCCGAGCGACACGGCCACCGAGCGACGGCGGAGACTCCGTCGCATCGCGGCCAGCAGAGGCTCGAGGGTGGGATGTCGCCGCGAGGGGTCGGGGTGCAGCCCTCGCATCAGCGCCGCCATCAGTCTTCGCGACGGACGAGGCCCAGCCGGAGCGGTGGGCGGGCCCGCTCGTTTGTCGCGCACGAGCTGGGCCGCGGCTCCATCGAACGGGCGGGCACCGAACACGGCCTCCCACACCGCAACGCAAAACGAGTACTGATCGGACCGAGCCGTCGCGGTCGCCCCTTCGTGCTGCTCGGGGGCCATATAGGCCGCCGTCCCGACCACACCCCCCGGTCGGGTCAGCGCGACGTCGAGCAGATCGAACGCAACGCTCGGGGGCTCGGCACCAGGCGGTGAAGGGACGCCCTCATCACTGCCGACCGGTCGCGCAAGACCGAAATCGCAGACCCGCACCCGACCATCGGGACCCACGAGTGCATTGCTCGGCTTGAAGTCGCGGTGGATGAGGCCTTGGGCGTGCGCGGCCAGCAGCCCCTGCCCCGCCTGCACCAGCTTGTCGAGGATCTCGTGGAGCTCGTGCTCCCCCTCGCGCAACCACTGGGCCAGCGACGGGCCGTCGACCAGCTCCATCACCACGAACACCCGCCCCTGGAACTTGCCCGACCCGTACACGGGCAGCACATGAGGATGGTTGATCCGCGCCATGGCCTGCGCCTCACGCAGCAGCCGGGCCAGCTGGGCCTGACCGTGCCTGTCGTGGCGCACGACCTTGATCGCGACCGCCCGATCGAGGCGGCCGTCGTGAGCTCGGTAGACCACCCCCATCCCGCCCGAGCCGAGCCGCTGCTGCACCCGATAGCGACCGATGGTGGCCGGCACCTCCGCGATGGGATCCGAGGGGTCCTGCGCCGGATCGCGGTCGGACTCGGTGGCCATCGGTAGTGTCAGTGTAGCGCCTGTGGGGTGGGGCACACCGGTCCACTGCACCGATTCGCCACACCGCAACCTCCTCCGCTCGACCCCCAGCGCGGTATTTGGCCTCACGCCTGGGCCGGTCCGAAATCTGCACGTAGAGTCCCCTGACAGGTGTCCTTCGGTCGAACACCACGACGTTGGCTTCGGTGGAGCGCAGCTCTTGCGCTGTGGCCGGTCGTTGCGTGGGCGCAGCCCGCTGCGCCCCCGGCCGAGCCCACCGTGCCTCCCCCCGAGGCAGCGGCACCCGAGCCCTCCGCGGCCGAGCCCTCCGCCGACGCCGAGCCCGAGCCCGACGGCGTCGAGCCTGGCTCGCCGCAGCCGGAGGCCGAAGCCGAGGCCAAGGCCGAAGCCGGCAGCGCGGACGAAGCTGCCCCAGCTCCGGATCCCCAAGCGGAGCGGGTCGAACAGCTCGACCTGCGCCGACGCAACGTCGTCGCGCTGACCCGGGGCGAGCTCGACCCCACGGTCGACGTCGACGATCTGCTCTCGATCCAGCTGACGGGCGACGCGCTGCTCGATGCCGACGACCTGCGGGCCCTGTCGGAGGCGCTGGCGACTCCGCCCCCGGAACCGCCGCCCGCCCCCGAGCCCAAGCCCCGATCGAGATCGCGCTCGAGGTCGAAGCCACAGCCGCCGCCCGCCCCCGAGCCCGACCCAGACTCCACGAGCCTCGCCGACGCCAAAGCCCGGCTGATCGGCGCCCTCGTGGAGTGGTCTCGGCTGGATCCGGCGGAGCGGGGCACGCGGCTCAAGGCCCACCGCGAGGCGGTCGAGCTCCGCGCCACGCGGCAGGCCAAGCTGCAGGCACAGCTGGAGCAGGCGCGCCGCGACAAGACCCGCCTCGATGCGTTCGTCGCGGGGACCCTCGACCCGGCAATCGACCCCCGTCCCCTGCTCCGGATCGACCTCGCCGATGGTGCGACAGGGGTGGCTCCCGCGGGCACCGAGGCCCTGCAGCGCGACCTCGAGCGCGCCCAGCAAGATCTGGCCGAAGTCCGGCACGCACTGTTGAAACGTCCGGCCGCCGAGCGCCAGGCGCTGCTGGCTGCCCACCAAGCCCGCGCCGCACCGCCCCCCGAGCCCGAGCCCGAGCCCGAGCTCGAGCCGACGGAGCCCGAGGCCGAGGTCGCCGAGGCTGAGCAGGCAGCGGTCGCCGTTGCGCGGGAGAAGGAGCAGGCGCTGGCCAAGGCCCGAGACGCCCGCACCGACGCCCTGCGTCGACTGGCCGAGGAACATGCCCGTCTGCTGGGCGTCAAAGAGGATCAGGCTCGGTTCGAGGTCGCCCTCGCCGAGCGCCGGGCCGCGGCGGCAGCACAGCGCGAAGCGGTGGCCGCGTGGCAGCTGCGGGTCACCGACATCATCGATGCCGTCGAGGCGTTCGCCGCCCCGGCCGAGGACCCCGACGGGCTCTACCCGCTGATTCGCGAGGAGCTGGGCGGCACGCGGAGCCGACTGGGTGAGGTGCTCGGTCAGCTCGTCGGACGCGACAGCGAGGTTCCGGTACCGGGCCAGCTGGTCGAGCTCGACGCCGAAGCCGACCCCACCGAGATCCGCCAGCTCCACCGGGAGCTCGTCGCGACGAGCGAGCGGCTGGGCCAGGAGGA
>JAHZJA010000932.1 GCA_022601155.1 Deltaproteobacteria bacterium
ATGACGGCCACGCTGGGGCCACGGCGGTAGGTGGAGACGTCGGCTGCGATCGGGGCCGGTGCGTGGCCCGGTCCGCCATCGGTCAGGTCGACGACGGTCGCCGACAGCGAGCAGGGGTCGGCCCCCGACAACGAGCCCCACAGCACCTTGCCGTAGCCGATGCCGGCCGGATCGGCGGACAGCGGACCCGCCCCCACGGCGAACTGCGAGCCGTCGCTGGTGACATCCAGGGCAAAGGGCTCGAGCACCCCGGCATTGCCGTCATCCCACGAGGCATCGAGGCCTGCGACGGGCGCGTCACAAAACGCCAGCGTGCCGTTGTCGACATAGGCCGCGAACACCCCACGCAGTCCGGCCGGCAGCGCCGAGCCGCTGGCGAACAGCCAGGTCGGGGTGGAGGCGGGGAGCTGGACGATCTCGCCCAGCTGCCAGTCTCCGGCCGAGCCCACGCTGCTCAGGTCGGCGTTGCCGAGCACGCTGCAGTCGGAGCCCAGCCGCCACAGGCGTGCGTTGGCCTGGATGTCCAGCGGCGTGGGGCCCTCGCCCACGACCACGCCGCCGCTGCCGTCGGGCGCCAAGTAGCGCACGCGCTTGCCCGGCATCGCGCCTGGCAGCGTGCACAGCGATCCCGTGCCGAGGCTGGTCGCGGCATCGGCCACCGATCCCGCTCCGACACTGGAGGCATCGACGAAGGCGATCGCTTCGTTGCCGTCGCAGGCGATCGCGAGTTCGTCGTTGCCCGCGTCGAGGACCTGCGACGCCCCCTGGCAGACGTCACCGCCGCCGAGGGCATCGAGCGTCACCTCGCCCACTTCGCCGCTGGGGTCGGTCGCATCGAACACCAACAGTCGGCCGGCCTGCGTCCAGGTGTCCTCGCCTGCGAATAGGTCGTTGTTGAACACGCCCACGATGATGCGGCCCGACGTGTGCTCGTGGAGGAAGATGGGCTCCACCTGACCGAGGCTGCGTCCGATGACGGGGGCGGTGAACTGCGAGCCCGCGAAGAAGTCCGCGGTGGGGACCAGCGATCCCTGTGTGTAGCCCTCGAAGAAGCTCAGCGGGAACGAGACCAGGCTGCCCTCTTGGCGCGTGGGGTAGTGGCCGACCAATACATGCAAGAAGCCTCCGCTGCGGGCGAGGCCAAACGGCTCGTCGAGTCGCCCCGCTCCATTGTCGCCGGGCCCACAGCCCGCACACTCGTTGGGCTTGAGGTCGAGGTCGACGCCGCCGCGGTAGATCGCCTCGGGATGGTCGGGCACGAACACCTCGACGCGGTCGTCGAGCGTCTGTGCCACCAAGACCATGGTGCAGCCGGTCGCAGGGCAGCCCAGCAGCTCGCCCCCGGCGGCAGGACCATCGTCCGTGTCATCGCCCGTGGAGTCGGCGGCGTCGGTGGTGGAGGAGCCGCCACTGCCCCCAGGGTTCTGGGGCAGGCATGCCGCCCCCAGCGCGATGAGGACCCACGGCGCGACGCGGGTCGAGCAAGATCTCATGACCACAACGCTAGAGCACCCACCGGTTTGATTCCACACCCCGATGCAACTGGGGGCGGTGACGTGTGCGTCATTGCGACCGGTCGCGCGCCCACGTGCAGCCTCGACGGCAATGACCGGTCGTTGCGCTCGACGAGGCACACCCTCGGGCTCGATCGTACAGACCGGTTCGCGCGCAGGTAGCCCCTCCGTTGGCGGGCGTCCAAGAGCACCGCGGTCGCCGCTACGCGGCCGCGGGCTTCCCGGAGCGCCTATTGGCTATTGGCGGCCCAGCGCGACCTTCATCAGCAGCAGCGCCTCGCGCCCTGCATTGGCCACCAGCTGGCTCTCTTCGGGCTCGCCTTCGACTGGCTTCAGGCCGCCCTTGCCCATGGTGAACTCCGAGCCCATCGTCCGCCCCTTGAGCTGATCGAGGAACTCGCTCTTGGCCAGGGCCACGTTGCCCCGATAGTCGTAGACGCGAACTCGGTTGATCTGGCCCTTGGCGTTGACGCCGATCCCGACCTCGAGGGTGAGCACGCCACCGTCGAGGATCTTGGGCTTGGTCCGCGGATCGATGAAGATCGCGACTCCGAGGAAGTTGCCCTGCTCATCGTGGGAGATGAAGAACTCGGGGACCTTGTCCTCGGGGTACAGATCGAAGCCGAGCTTCTTTTCGAGGAACTCGACCTCTTTGTCCGAGTACTGGTACCGCTTGATCTTCCACGCGTTGGCGTCTGCGTCGGGGAACAGCCGCATCAGGTTGCGATGGGTGATCTCCCAGCTGCCCCACTTGGCGAGGTGAGCCTCGGCGGGACCAGGCGTGAGCCCAAACGACAGACCGAGGGCGGCAATGGCGAGCAGTTTCTTCAGAGCCTGCAAAGCTGTTCTCCCACGCATGGCGTGCTAGGGCACATTGAGACGGGTCGTCCGCTTCGAACCTTCAAAAGCCTAGCAGGCTGGCCCAGGCCGCCCCAGCGGGCAAAGCCGTATCGAGCGAGATCTCACACGTTGTGGCGGGCCAACGGCGTAGTGGTGGGTTCACCCTGCGCCAAGCGCCATCACCGCCATGTAGAAGCGAACCGCGTCCGCGAAGTTGTCGACGGTCATCTGCTCGTTGGTCCCGTGCATCCGCTTGCGGTCGGCCCCCTGCATACGGATGGGCAAGAACCGATAGGCGTCGCGGGCCACGGCCGCGTAGTGCCGCGCATCGGTGGCACCCACCACCAGGTACGGCACCGTAATCGCGTCCGGGAACACGTGGGTGATCACCCGACGCACGACCATGAAGCCCTCGGCGTCGGCGTCGGACACGGTGGAAGGCTCCCAGCAATCGTCGCCGCACCGTACTTCGATCTCGGGGTCGTCGATCACGGTGCGCACGTGGGTGAGGACGTCCTCGATGGTGTCGCCCGACAGGATGCGGGCGTTGACGACGGCGTCGGCTTGGGCCGCCAACACGTTGCCCGCGATCCCGGCCTTGAAGATCGTGGGGGCCAACGTCGTGCGCACCGTGGCGTTGCTCGCGGCGCGAGACGACAGCACACGCGCGAGGATCGGTCGCACCAGCCACTGGTTGGCGAGGGCCAGGCGCATGCCGAAGCCGGTGTATGGCGCGATCCCATCGAGCATCATCTGGGTGCCGCCGCGGATCTCCCGGGGCATGGGCTCGGCTTCGATGCGGGTCACGGCCGTCGCCAGCCGGCCGATCGCGCCCGTGGGCGGGGGCATCGAGGCGTGGCCCCCTTCGGCACGGAGTGACAGCTCGATCGACGCGTAGCCCTTCTCGGCCACCCCCACCAGCGCCGCCGCGTGCTCGAGGCCAGGAATCGTCTCGGTGACGATGGCGCCGCCTTCGTCCAGCACATACGCGAACGACTCGCCTCGCTGCTCGAGCAGGGCCGCCAGAGCCTTGGCCCCTCCGCCGCCGATCTCTTCGTCGTGCCCCAGCGCGATCACGATGGTGCGACGAGGCGCGAATCCCTGCTCCAGCAGGTGCTCGGCGGCGCTGAGGATCCCCACCACCCCGGTCTTGTCGTCCATGGTGCCGCGGCCCCAGATCACCCCGTCGGCGATGTCGCCGGAGAACGGCGGTCGCGTCCAGTCGCCCTCGGTGCCGGGCTCGACCGGGACCACGTCCATGTGGGCGATGAGCAGGATGGGCTCGAGCGAGGGATCGGATCCGGTCCAGTGGAACAGCAGCGACAGCTCGTCCACGACCTCGGGCGACAGTGATTGGTGGACCCGCGGAAAGTCGGTGCGGAGCTGCGCGTGCAGAGCCCGCATCGCTTCGGTGCGCTCGGGATGGTCCTCGTCGGGCGACACGGTGGCGATGCGCACCGCGCGAGCCAGCAGCTGTGCGGTGTGGTCGGGGTCGACCTGTGGCAGCGCGGGAGCCTGACCGGCATCGAACGGCGCGGGGGACAGCATCAGCGTGCGAACCACCATCACCGCGAGCAGCACGACCACGGCCAGACCTGCGCGCTTGGCCCAGCGTCGCCATCGAGACGGTTGCGATTGCGTCACGTCGCAAGGGTACTGCTGTTCATCGCGCGGGATGTCAGATCGATCGCCGATCTGGTCCGTTGGGGCTGTGCGTGCGCAGCCAGGACATCCAAATCCCCGAGCCCTGTCACGCCGACTGGGACGCGATGCGCCCCGAACAACGCGGCCGCTACTGTTTCGAGTGCCGCAAGAAGGTCCACGACCTGTCGGCGATGACCCGCCCCCAAGCCCGCGATTTCCTGCGGGACAACGCGAGCGCCGACATCTGCGTCAGCTATCAGCACGGCGACGACGGCGTGCTGGTGTTCCGCGAGCGGCCGGCCCCCGTCGTGCCGCTGTCCCGGCTGCGTCGTCCCCGTGGTGCCCGCACCATGGCCGCTGCGGTTGCCTCGGCGGGGATGGCGGTGGCGTTGGCTGCCTGTGCACCGCACGGTGAGCCCGGCCCCGTGCACGAAGCGGAGACGCCCACGTTCTCCACGCCCGCGGTCGTCATCCCCCACGGGCCGTCGCAGACGGCCACCCCCGTGCCGCCCAGCGCCGACGAACCGTGCGACGGCCCGACCACCGAGCAGACCACGCCGGCCGAGCCGCTCCCGCGCGTGCGTGGGCGAATCCGTCGCCCTGCAGGCAAGCCCATCGCCAAGCCCTCGCTGAAGAAGGGCAAGATGGTCGGCGTCTCCGGGGACCCTCTCGATCTTTGAGCTCGCCCCGATGCGGTGCCGACGAGCACCGCTCGAGGGCGAGCACGGGGGGCCTGCACCTGGCAACGCCCCCCGGATGCCAACGAAGGGCCGCTACTGCGGGGTGGGGTTGTTCTGATACATGCGGACCCAGATGTTGGAGTCTTCGCCCACCACTGCCTCCACGCCCACGACGGCCATGCGCGAGCCATCGTCGTTGACGACCACGGCCCAGCCCTCGTCATCGAGGTTGGCGTCTTCGTTGCCGTAGCTGTCGGTCCACCAGCGGGCCGAGAGATCGGGACTGTGGCGGCCGACCCACATCTGACGGCTCTCGCCCACCACGGTGATGAAGCCGGTCACGTAGATGTCGCCGCTGGGACCCACCGTCACCGACTCGGCGATGTCGAGCAAGCCCGACGGGCCGTCGTGGACCTCGGCCCCGATCTCGACGAACTCGGGGTCGTACTTGGCGGTCCACATGTCCGTGATCGTGCCGGTGTTGGAGTCGAACCCGGTGAGCACCAGGTTGTCATCGGCATCGAGCGTGGCGTTGGTGAGCGTGATGTCCACGATCTCCTGCGTCCACAGCTCGGCGCCGTCGGTGTCCATCTTGCGCACCCAGGCCGCGCTCACGGTGTTCTCCGTCTCCGTGTTGCCGACCAAGTAGATGTCACCCATCGCGTCGGAGACCACCGCGTCCGGGCTGTCGATGAGGTTGACCATGGGGTTGTCGTAGGTCTGCGTCCAGATCTCCACGCCGTCGCCGTCGTACTTGCGCAGCCAGATGTCGAATTCCTGGCCCTGCTCCCAGGTGGTCGCCGCGACCAAGATGTTGCCGTCGATGTCCACGGTGACGGCGTTGCTGAAGTCGGTGTCGTCTTCGGGCGGCTCGCCCTTCATGCCCATGTCGGTCCCATTGTCGTAGTACTGGGTCCACACGGGCGTCTGGGTGGTGGGATCGAAGCGCATCACCAGCACGTCGTCTCCGGTCGCCGTGGTCTCGGCCCCGACGATCACCAGGTTGCCGTCGGGCAGCCACGCCATGCGGCGACCCACATCGTTGTCGTTGAGCGCTCCGTTGTAGGTGTAGGTCCACCCGGTGCTGCCGTCGGGGGCGTACTGGCGCAGCCACAGGTTGAAGCCCTCACCCGCAACCTCGGTCGAGCCCAGCACGTACAGGTTGCCGTCGGCATCGAACAGCGCGTCGCGGCCCAGGTCGACGTCGGGGCCGGCCTCCGACTCGGTCCACAGGATCTCGAACGGGAGCGTGCAGTCCGAGTAGCAGGCGTCGTCGTTGTCGACGTTCTCGTCGTCGCAATCTTCGCCCGGGTCGACCTCTCCGTTTCCGCACAGCATGTCCGGGCCCATCGACGTCGAGTCGAGACCGGTTGTTGGACTGGTCGTCGAGGGATCGGGGGTTTCCGTAGTGCCAGGCAGCGGGTTGGTCGTGCTGTCGTCGGTGGCTGCGGTCGAGTCACCGCTACCCGCGGCGGGGTCGTTCGCGTCGTCGCCACAACCGAGCAGCGCAAGGCCAGTGATCATCGTAAGCGGAATTCGGCGCATGCGCGCACGATACCAGGCCCCAGGGCCGCCCCCCGACAACCGCGTTCGTCCCATCAAAGCGCCCCGAACCTCCGTTGTTCCCGTGCTAATGTCCGACCCCGGCCGGCAGTTTCGGCCTGGGTACGAGGCTCACGATGCAGGGAACGATTCAGCTACAGATCGGCCACGCCACGGTTCAGCTCGCCGAAGCGACCCCGCACCTGTTCATCGGTCGCGATGAGCAATCGGTGAACCTGGTCACGACCGACCCCAGCGTCTCGCGGCGTCATGCGGAGGTGTTCTTGCAGCAAGGTCGCGCCTTCATTCGCGACATGGGCTCGTCCAACGGCACGTGGGTCAACGGTGGTGCCGTGGGGCGCGAGCCGGTCGAGCTGCAGCCGGGACAGCAGATCTTCGTGGGTCACGTGCCGCTGCTGGTGCAGTGGCAGGGCGGCCAACAGCAGGGTGCCACGGTCATGGGGGCGCTGCCCGCCGACTTGCTCGCGATGATGGAGGCGCGCAAGCAGCAAGCGCAGTCCCACTACTCCACCCCGGCGGTCGTGGCACCGCCCGCCGCGGGCTTGGGCGTGGGCGGCACGCAGGCTCCGCTGCCGTCGGAGCTCACCTACAGGCGCCAGGGCTCCAACAACAACGGCGTTCTGCTCGTGGCGCTGCCGGCCGATACCTTCACCAACGACAGCGTGCTGGAGGGCTTCGTCGAGTTCACGGCCACCGACAACGAGACCGTCTCGTCGCTCACCGTCGACCTGGTGGAGGTTCACAAAAAGGGCGCCAAGAAGGGCCACTCCTGGGATCGGATGATCGTCAAGCAGGGCCCGTGGAAGTGCAGCAAGGGCGACGTCGTCCCGATGCCGTTCAAGCTCCGCATTCCCTCGGCCACCTCGATCTCCGGCAAGGACGTGCACTGGGAGCTGCGTGGCTACGTCGACATCGCATGGGCCTACGACATCGAGATCGAGGTGCCCATCACGATGCGCAACGGAGACGTCGAGCGCATCCGCGACGCGCTGGGTGCCCTGGACTTCCGCGTGGTCAACCTCGACTCCAAGCCGCTGGGGCAGGAGTTCAACGGCAAGTTCCATCCGCCCGCACACATCGCGCGGCAGGTCGGCATCGACGCCATCAACGTGGTGATCCAATACCTGGGCACCAACCTCAAGATCCTGCTCGAGGTCGACAAGACCGGTGTGTTCTCCAAGGACAAGCGCACCGACTTCCTGCTCGAGCTGGCGCGGCTGCGCGCGGCCCAGCCCCATGAGATCAGTGCCCTGCTCAAGGCCAACATCGATCGCTTGATGGCCCTGGGCTGATGCGGTTCCACGAGCGCAGCCACGGCGTCCACTTCGACGATCTGGACGCCTTTCAAATCCTCCACAACGCGCGGTATCTGCTGCTGTTCGAGCACGCGATCGGCTCGTTTTGGCGCCACATGGGCTGGGGCGGTGCGCTCGACTTCAACGAGAACCCCGACCAGTTCCATCTCGTGCGCCAAAACCAGATCGAGTATCTGCGACCGGTCACGGGGACGGGGCAGGTGCGCGTGCGGGTGTGGGTGGAGCGGCTGGGTCGCACCAGCCTGACGTTTGGGCTGCGGGTGATGCCGATGGACGAAGACATCGACCACGCGCGTGGCGAGCGGGTGATCGTGCGAGTCCACCCGCAGACCAAGCGACCGGTGGAGTGGACCGAGGACTTTCGGCAGATGCTGGCGCCCTACCGCCGCGATCTCGACGACGGCGACACGGCTCCGACCTCCGACTGAGTCACCGTCGAGGGTTCTTCGACGGCCGAGGCTACCAACGGTGCTGGGCCCAGCCGGTCTGCCCGCAAGGATCGCGCACCGTGATCTGGGCGACCGTCTGCCCTTCGAGTGGCAGGATGATCCCGTGCTCCTGGACCAACCCATCGACCAGCGTCCACGGATCGCCATCGAGCACGACGACGCGCCGTTGGTTGGACGGGCTGCAGTGGGTGCCGTCGTCCGGACACGCCTGCGGGTGATACACGTCCACGGCGACCTCCAGGCGGTCGTAGCGGTCGAGCTCGACATTGCCGACCTGGACCGAGAAGAACGAGTGGCCGCCTCCCTGGAACCCGGCATGGAACTCGGGTCGCTCACCATCGGCCAGCGGTAGGAAGTCGTCGGGGCCCTCCCCGATCGCCACCGTCAGCGCGCCAGGCAGCGCACAGGTCTCGTCGAGCTCGAACTCCAGATCGGCGTCGCAGCTGATGCACTCCGACTCGGGGCCGTCTTGCCCGCTGTCGGGGAAGCAGTGGCAGGCCATCATGCAGCCGACGACGGCCAGTCCATGGAATCGAGTGCGCATCGCGTCGAGGTAGTGCCGCAAGTCCGCCGTTCGATCATCGGGCCTCGTGGGCGGGCATCACCGCGGGTGAAGCGTGCGTGGGCGCCGAGCGCCCGGGAAGCGTGCCGTGCGCTATGGCTGGTCGAGATGCCGCCTCGCCGACGGCGCGGTGGCCATGCCGGGAGGCGTCACGAACGAAGGGATGACCCCACAACGACGAGGGCCGTGCACACCCTCGTCCCGTGGGGTCTACACGGCCCGCGAAGGGGCGAGCGGCGATCCTGCCTTCACCCGAGATCGAGCGGGCCGGTACAGAACTGAGCTTCACCGTAGCTCGTGTCCGGCAGGCCCATGAGGTTGCACAGGTTGACCAGGAGGTTGTTGTGCGGCTGTCCGTCGAACGACAGGTAGCGGCCGGTCGACAGCTGTCCGTTCGCCGAGCCGGCGAGCATGAACAGGAACTCGTTGAAGTTGTGTCGCTGGGCGATCGGCTTCATCCACACCACGAGCGAGTTGTCGAGCATGGTCGTGCCGTCGCCTTCTTCGATGGTGTCGAGCTGCTCGAGCAGGTACGCGAACATCGAGTAGAAGAAGGTCTCGGCCTGGAGGCGGCGATCGATGATCGTCGCGTTGTTGGGGTCCTCGTTATGATCGTGGACGATGTCGTGGTAGTTGAGGTTGAGGTCGATGCCCTCGGTGGGCCACAGCGGCGTCAGGTTGCTGGCGCCGGAGTTGGACAGCTGGATCGTCGCGACGTCGGAGATTCCGCAGCCCATGGCCTGCAGGGTGACGTCGATCTGCCGTCGCACCGCGGTGGGGAAGTTGGCGTTGCTGCCGTAGTCGAAGGTGTCTGCACTCGGGGGCGCAGTGGGATCGCAATCGATGACCTGGTCGCTCTCGATCTTCAGCTCGAGGTCGCGAACCATGTCGGTGTGGATCTCCAGCTTGTTGCGGCCCTCGGCGGGGAGCCGGCTCTTGATCCGCTCGAGGTCTCCGGTCACCCGGTCGAGCACGGACAGGCGCTGGGCCTTGAGGGCGGCCAGCTCCTCCGCGGGGAGGGTCGCGTCGGCGAACAGGTTGTCGAACAACACGGAGGGGTTGGTGACCGGATCGACCGGCTGACTGTCGCCGACGTACGAGATCCGCGAGTTGCCGTTGGCACCCGAGACGCGAATGCCGACGGTCAGCGGGTCCATGTCGAGGGCGGCGGCGATGTGCTGATCGACCGACATTCCGCTCGCCCAGTGCTCGGGCTCGTTGGGCCCGATCTCGGTGACCCTGCGCCCCACGAGCAGGTGGCCCATGCCGATGTGGCCGCCGGGGTGCGGGTCGGCGATGCGACTGGCCATGTCCATGTTGCCCAGCATCAGTAGCTTGTCGCGATAGGGCTCGAGCGAGGCCATCTCCGGCGCGAGGCCGGTGAGCACGGAGCCGTGGCTGGCCCCGGGCGGGAGCCAGAAGTCGGGGTTGATCGGCTCGTTGGGGCTACAAAAGATGATCAACCGACGCGCCCGATCTACGGGGTCGGAGCCCGCCCGCGCGACGAGGCTGGACAAGAACGGCAGGCCCATGCCGCAGGCCCCAGCGCCCATGAGGAAGCGGCGGCGGGAGAAGTTGGCGAAGCGTGATCGTGCCATCGTCGTGTTCTCCTAGGACTGCTGCGCGGTGCGGTAGCGGAAGGCGTCGGACAAGACCACCGCGACGATGAGCTCGCGGATGTCCTGGCCGGACTCGGCGAAGGTGGCCTTGATGTCGTCGAGGGCACAGGTGTCGGCCGACTGCTCCTCGCGTCGGGCGGCGTAGCGGAACCACTGGGTGGCCACGCAGTCCTGCACGGTTTGGCTGGCGGCCAGCGACTCGGCCAGCTGCACGACGCCGTCGAACTCACCCACTTCGGGCGCGCCCGCGACCTCGCCAGGCTGACCTTCGCCGACGAAGATCCCCAGCGGATCGTAGTCGTCGAAGCCCCAGCCGATGGGATCCATCATCAAGTGACAGCCGCTGCACTCGGGGTCCTCCAGGCGACCGAGGTCGTTGGCCTCGTTGACCTCGACCCCGATGGGCGGGGCGGGTAGGTGCTGGCACAGCAGGTTTTCGCGGACGAACTTGCCCCGATACACCCACGAGACCTCCGCCGCGTGGGCGTTGGTGGTGAGGAACGAGGCCTGGGTCAGCAGCCCCGCGCGCTCCTGCGGTGGAAGGTCTACGCGTCCGAACTCACCGTCGGGCCCGGCCACGCCGTACAGCGCTGCCAGCGGTGCATCGGCCATCGTCCAGCGCGCGGTGAGCAAGGTGCCCAGCGTCGCGTCGCCGTTGCGCACGACCTCGTCGACGAATGCTGTGGTCTCGCGCTGCATCGACTCGGCCATCGACAGGTCCCACTGGGGGAACAGCGTGGCGTCCTTGACCTTGTCTTCGATGCCTTCGAGGTGCATCCACTGCCCGGTGAAGCTGGCGAGGGTGTCGGCGGCGCGGTCGTCCTCCAGCATCCGTCGGACCTGTGTCTCCAGGCCTTCGGGCGTATCCAGCTCACCCGCGGCGGCGGCATCGAGCAGAGCATCGTCGGGCACCGAGGCCCACACGAAGAAGCTGGTCCGGGCCGCGAGCTCGTAGGGCGACACGGGGGTCACATCGGTCTCGGCCGTGCCTTCGGGCATCAGCTCGAGGTGGTACAGGAAGTTCGGCGACATCAGCATCGACTCGACCACCAGGCGCAGCCCGGTCTCGCCGTCCCATGCTTGGTTGGCGTCCTCGTACAGCGCCACGTAGTCGTCGACCTCGTCGGTCTCCAGCGGCCGACGAAATGCGCGTCGCCCGAATGCATCGACGAATCCTGCGGCGCACGCGGTGTCGGTCACCGGGCAGTCGATCCACTGGTCGAGCTGCGACTGAACGAAGGTGGTGGCCAGGTCTTCGGCCGCCGACGCGTACTCGTCCAGCTGCGTCTTCGAGATCGGCGCCACGGCATTGGCGGCAAACCCTCCAAGGTGCTCGTCGGGCGAGAACAGCTGCTCGCCAGGTCGGGTGGTATCCCCCAACAGATCCCGGACCGCGTTGTCGTATTCGAACCGGGTCAGACGCCGCAGCGGGGAAGCCCCCACCGCCGGTCCTTCCTCGCAGCTCGCCTCGGGATTGCCATCGTCCTGCCCCGCGTCGTCGCCTGGCGGAACTCGCGCGGGGTCGCCCCCCGCACCCGGACCATCGAAGCCGTCGACGCCCGAATAGCACCCCCCCAGTACCAATCCGAGCAGCGAGACGACCAGCGTCTGCTTTGCTCTCACCCTTGCCATCACGTTGTGTAGTCCGGTCTGGAGTCCCCTTGTCCCGTCTAATTTCCGGACCCACCACGATCCTTCACGCTTTATTGGTCGGCTCCACTACGCGAGGGATCGCAGCCGAGAACGGCTAGGGGCTGGAGCGGCGAATCGGTTGGATTCACGAGCCGAATGCACGCGTCGGCCATCGCTGCCAACCAAAAAGCCGCCCAGGCCCACCACGAGCCGCGCAGTCCAACCGATTCGCGCTCGAGGGACTGCGGACCATCATTGGCAGTAGCCTTGCCGCATATGCGAGGTCGTCGCCTCAAGCGTCGCAGCTTTCTGCTCCGATCATCCGCTGCTCTGGGCACCGGATGTCTCGCCACGCGACCGGGTCGCGCCAAAGCTCCGGCCGTGGCCCCGGGTCCTGCCCATCCGGTGGTGGTGGCGTCGGCAAACGGTCATCCGCACTGCACCACCAAGGTGATGGAGGAGATCCTCGCCGGGGCACCGGTCGCCGATGCCGTAGTCGCTGGCGTAACGCTGGTCGAGGACGATCCCACCGATCACAGCGTTGGTTTGGGGGGGCTGCCCAACGAAAATGGCGTGGTCGAGCTCGATGCTTCGGTGATGGACGGTGCGACGGGGCTGGCGGGGGCCGTCGCCGCGCTGCGCGGAATCAAGAACCCTTCGCACGTTGCACTCAAGGTCATGCGCTATACGGACCACGCATTGCTCGTGGGCGAAGGCGCGCTGCGTTTTGCTCGGGCGCATGGGTTTCGCGAGCAAGATCTCCTGACCGACGACGCCCGCAAGATCTGGCTGCACTGGAAGGCGACGCTCAGCGACACCGACGATTGGTTCCCCACGCCGCCCAAGGACGTGCCGCCGGGTGCCCGGGAGATGTTCGGGATCACGGGGACCATCAACTGCGACGCCATCGACACGGCGGGCAACCTCGCGGGGGTGACCACGACCTCGGGGCTGGCGTTCAAGATTCCCGGTCGGGTCGGTGACAGCCCGCTCATCGGGGCCGGGCTGTTTGTCGACAACGCAGTGGGAGCGGCGGGATCGACCGGACGCGGCGAGGCGAACATCGTCACCGTTGGCAGTGCCACGGTGGTGGAGGGCCTGCGCTACGGCAAGCACCCCAAGGACGCGTGTCTGATGGCGTGCCAGCGCATCGTCGATGCCACCCGCGTCAAGCGATTGCAGCGTGCCGACGGCAAGCCCGACTTCAACGTCAAGTTCTACACCGTCGACAAACAGGGGCGGTACGGCGGCGCGGCGATCTGGAGCGGCGGCGAGTTTGCGGTGTGTGATGCCAAGGGGCCACGGCTGGAGCCGCTGGCCTCGTTGTTCACCGCGTGAAGTCCTCGTGCCTCGCAACGGCGACGGCACCGGGCGGCTTTCGTCCGAGCGACCGGCTGCGGCGTACCACTTGTGCACCGCGTGTG
>JAHZJA010000933.1 GCA_022601155.1 Deltaproteobacteria bacterium
CCGTCGCACGACTCGTCACCGTCGATCATGTCGTTGCCGCACATGTCGACCGGGCCGGTCGAGGAATCGACGGCCCCGCTGCTGCCGCTGCTGCTCTCGGCCCCGCCCGTGGTCGGGTCCGCAGTCGTCCCAGAAGGATCGGCCGTGCTGGTGTTGGTCGGGTCGCCCGTGCCGGTCGTCATGGGCACGGGGTCACCACTGGACCCCGTCGACGACCCGGTCGTTCCAGCGTCGTCTCCGCATGCCACGACGAGGGCGCAAGCACTCACAATCCAACAAAAGCGATTGAAAACCATTGGCTCGACAGTACCCACCTGTGCCCCCCGCCACCAGTCCGGCGTGCTGCGTGGGGCGACAGTGGGTCTGCAGGGCCCGTTCGGCGCTATCTCCGTGGGCCCAGGCCGGTATGTCGCGCGGTCATCGACCGCTCGATCAGGCCGGCCGTGGCCAACGGTTCAGGCGCGTTGCACCTCGCCCTACGGGCAGTTGCAGGCCCCGTTGACGGCCGCATCGCCCTCGCACAGTCCGTCCCACTCGACGCTGCAGCAAAACGGGTCCGCTGCGCACACAGCCGCTTCACAGCCCGCGTCCTCGCACCCGGGGAAGGCATGCGCAACACAGCAATTGCCCGAGCTTCCGCAGGCGGACAAGTCGAATGCCGAGCAGTCGTCCAGGCACGTCAGCGTGCCGCCCGTCGGGAAGCCCTGAGTAATGCAGGTCTCACCCGCCAGGTCGGTGCCATCACAGACATCGATGCCGTCGATGACGTTGTTGCCGCAGCCCAGCTCGCACATCGTGGTGTCGTAGGCGGTGCACGTGGGCACGCAGCCCAGCGTGCCCATGCCCAGGCCCAGCGTCATGCAGCTCTCGCCGTTGAGGTCGAGGCCGTCGCAGACCTCGTCGCCGTCGGTCGCATCGTTGGCACAGTTGCCGCACGTGCTGGTGTCGATGGTCAGGCAATCGGGAGAACACGTCAGCGTCCCCGTCTCGAAGCCCAGCGTCTGGCAGGTCTGACCGAGGAACACGATCGAGTCGCACTGCTCGTCGCCGTCGACGATGACGTTGCCGCACGTGCCACACCCGCTGGTGTCGAAGCCGTCGCAGTTGTCGTTGCACGCGACCTGACCGTTGTCGAAGCCCTCGGTCTGGCACGTGGCCTTGCCGATGTCACCGCTGTCGCAGACCTCGGCGCCCTCGATGAAGTTGTTGCCGCAGATCGCCATCGTGCACTGCGTGGTGTCGAACGCCGCACAGTCGGCTTGGCAGCCCAGGATCCCGCCCTCGAAGCCCTCGTCGACGCAGGTCCGATCGCCCAGGTCGGTGCCGTCGCACGACTCGTCACCGTCGATCATGTCGTTGCCGCACATGTCGACCGGGCCGGTCGAGGAATCGACGGCCCCGCTGCTGCCGCTGCTGCTCTCGCCCCCGCCCGTGGTCGGATCCGCGGTGGTGCTCGACGGATCGGCCGTGCTGGTATTGGACGGGTCGCCCGTGCCCGTGGTCATGGCGGTGGGATCACCACTGGACCCGGTCGGGGACCCGGTCGTCCCCGCGTCGTCTCCGCACGCCACGACGAGGGCGCAGGCACTCACAATCCAAGAGAAACGGTTGAAAACCATGAGCCCGACAGTACCCACCCACCGTCGACATCTCCAGTCGCTGGGTGGGGTGGCATGCGCGGTGTGAGCAAGGCAACCGGCGCGCGCGCCGTCGGACGAAGCCTTAGAGACGCGAACCGCTCGATCCCACATCCCAGTGCACGCCTGGAGTCGCCCGTGGTGGTGTCGCTCGGCGCCTGCAGCACACCCGATGCGGCTTCAGCCGTCGTCTTGCCCCGACACCATGCGCACCACCTCGAGCTGCACGATCCGCAGACAATGATGCTCGAAGGGCTCGCAAGCGAGTCTGCCGACCGAATCGCCGCGACCGCCGAGAGACCGGTGGGACGGCGGTCGAACGCGATGGGGTGATGCACTACGGAGCATCGCGAGGGTGCCGCAAGCCTCGACGGTCTCCCACCGGTGGCCTTGGGCTCCTTGCTCTCGAATCCACCGCACCCGTCGGGCCGGCGTGGAGATCCATCACACCGGTCGAGCCTGGCGATCGCATCGGCCGGACCTTGGATCCCGACCCCGGCTCACGGGTGGGGGAGCCGCCGACGCGACTCCACCTGCCCACCGAGCTACCAGCAGTACTTGCCGGGCTTGCTCTCGATCGCCTCGATGTACTCCGTCGCGATGTCCCGCCACGCTTGCGGCAGACCGGACCGTTCGGTCGCTGCGTACTCGAAGTAGCCGTTGGCGCCGTCGCACCAGCCAGTGCCCAGCGCAGCGAGCCCCCCGTAGAACCAGGCGTACGGCGTGGCGTTGGCGGTGGGGTGGTCGATGATCAGCGCGTAGCTGTCGTCGAGGGCCTGCGCGGCCTGCTTACTCTCGACGAGGCTGACGATGATGTTGAAGCGGGCCCACGGCACGAGGCCATCGGACGGGAACTTCTCGATGAAGTCCGCGAACAACGCCCGAGCGTCGTCGTGGCGTCCTGCCTCGAGGGCCTTGTTGGCGCTGGCGTAGAGTTCGTCCTTGGTCTGGCCCTTGGGCGGATCGGCGGGTCCATCGATCACGACGACATAGGTCTGCACCTCGTTGTCGAGGTAGCCGTCCGTGGGAGCGATGCGTACCGGTGTCCTCGACCACTCCCCCCACGTCGAGCGACCGTCGGCAGAGCGTGCCACGATCTTCGCCCGCCGACCGGGCCCATCGAGCATGCGCTCGGCCCCCGCGGGCACCCGCACCACCGGGGCATCGCCCAGCGCCGACTTGGGCGCCCAGACCTTCTTGTTGCCCGACTTGGTCTCGTAGATCGCCTGCACATCCAGCGCGCGACCGGTTTGGTTGCGCACGGCGAGCTTGCGCTCGTACCGACGCACGGGCTTGTTGGTGGAGTTGCCCGGGTAGACCTCGGCGATGAAGCTCTTGTCCAGCTTCGACAGCCGATGGCTGCCGCCAAAGGCCACGCCGTCGGTGGTGAACTCGGCCGGGAACGGGTAGTGCATCACCGAGTCCGGGTCGTACTCGGAGGTATCGGCGACGCTGGGCGAGATGCGCCTGAACACCCAGGTGTC
>JAHZJA010000934.1 GCA_022601155.1 Deltaproteobacteria bacterium
GGAGTTTGGCCGCTCTCCCTCGGTGGAGGGAAACTCTGGGCGTTCCCACTGGCCCGGCGCCTACGTCAACGTGCTCATTGGAGGCCCCGTCGGAGGGCGCAGCGTGGCGGGGGCCATCGGCTCCAATGGATTCGCCTCGGTAGGCCACAGCCTCGGCCCCTCGGATGTGCATGCGGCCGTGCTGCTGGCGGCCTCGATCGATCCGTTCGCGTCGAGCAACTTCAACCAGGCGGCCGTGAGCGGTCACATCCAAGCGCAACACGGCAACGACCCCGCGGTCGCGGGCGAGCTGGTCACCCAAGTGCTGGGCGCCTGAACCACGGAGGACTGCATCATGACCATCAAGACGCCCCACTCCATCCCATCGATGGCCGCAGCACTGGGCCTGAGCCTCGCGACTGCCTGCACCGCCACCACCGAGCTCGACCGGCCCCCCGAGCCCGAGCCCGCTGCCGAGCAACCTCGCTGGGGCAGCATCGCCCCCAACGACGCAGGAGACGCTTCGTTCGTCCGACAGGCGGTGCCGCTGCTGCTCGGCCGCAAGGTCAAGGGCTACGCCGAGCGGAAGTTGCTGGTGGACTTCGTGGGAGAGATCGGGCGAGGGCGCTTGATCTGGGCCCTGACCCAGCAGCCCGAGGCCATCGCCCATTGGTCGGAGGCCTGGATGGACCTGCTTCGGGTCAACCGGATCGACGAGAAGGCACAGACACAGTGCTACGGGCCCCCGCTCCACGCTCCCGGCGGTGGATCGTTGGGCCGGATCCTTCGCAACCGCGATCCCGAAGCGGGCCCGGTCGTGGGCATCGGCACCGTCAACATGACCGACATCGTGACGTCGTCGCTGGAGGCCGACGACCTCACTTCGATCTATCGGGCCCACCTGTTCCCGATGGTCGAGCACAACATTCCGGCCGCCGCCGAGGTGACCGAGGGCAACCTGCGCGGGGAGGTGGCCCAGACCTTCAAGTCCGCCTACATCAACCGCGACCAGATGTGCCAGCCGTGCCACAACCCCGGCTTCTCGACCACGGGACCCCAGTCCGGCTGGGCCCGGACCTTTCCGCTGCCCGGCAACCCCGAGCAGTACCTGTATGGGGCGCCCGAACAGCTCGAGGCGTTCTTCCGGAGCGATCAGCTCGACGGCAACACCCAGCCCTTCGGGCTCGACGCGTCGTGCGGGACCTTCGAGCTCCCGGCCCAGCTTCCCCCCGACACGATCCCGGGCCCGGCCGTCCAGGGCTACGACTACGGAGAAGACGGCTCGGTCTGGGATCTCGAACAGCAGCTCCACACCGGCTTCGACAAGTTTCGGCGCTTCGGCCTGACCCGGGTGGGAGGGGTCCCCATGGTGCAGCAGGACCGCAGCTTGGCCTACCTGACGTCCGCCAACATCATCGATGGCGTCTGGCAGCGAGTGATGGGCTATCCGCTGACGATCGCCAACTCCTACGCCCGCAACGCAGGCCAGCGCGACCTCCACCTGCACCTGCTCGAGCACCACTTCATCCGTCGCAATTTCTCCCCTGCTCATCTGCTCTCCGGCATCCTGACCTCTCCCTACGTCAACCGGTCATCGCCCGCGGCAGGGTCTGGCGCCGATCCCTACGACATCCCGATGGTGTTCGACCCCTGGGTGGCCGCGGATCCTCGCGTCGATCCCAACCCACCCTCCGAAGGTCTTCACAACGCGATGACCGAGGCCATTCACCGCTACTCGGCCCGGACGCTGCTGTACTCCACGCACGTCGCGACGGGCTGGCCGGCGCCCGTCGTGTTCCCCCCCAGCTACTCCAACGAGCTCGAGCTCGCGCGTTCGATGGGTCAGTACCTCAAGGACGCCGAGCCCGGCGGCAACGGGGTCGACTTCCAGGGCCTGCTGCACTGGGACACCGTGGCCGGCGGAGGCCAAAAACCCGTGGGTCACGCCGGCCCCGACTGGATCGACCGCCTGCTCACCGAGCAAGTCCTGTTCGACCAGGCCAACCCCGGCGCCCCGATCACCCTGCACGACCTGGCGCAGACCGTACGCGACTGGCTGCTCGGTGACGGGACCCTCGACCCCGACGAGGTCGTCGTGCTCGAGGACCTCTTCGGTCAACCGCTCACGACGGAGGCGTCGGCCGTCTCCCCCAACGAGCTCGAAGACCAGCTGCGTGGGCTCATGGGCGTCTACCTCGAGTCTCCGCAGTTCATGCTGGCGGGCCTCGCTCCCACCGACATGGGGCCCGAGCCGCGGCTGCGCGTCTGCAACGGGGGAAGCTGCACCTATCTCGAGCTGTGCGAGACGCTGCGCCCGTCCATCGAGGGTCTGCGCTACCAGGTCACGTGCAACGCAGACAGCATCGAGGTGCTGCCGCAAGTCTCCGGACCCGTGAACCCCTATGGGTTCGCGCACCTGATGTGCAACAACGCCCCCTGTGTGTTCGAGAACCTCGACGTCTACGCCGACTGCTTCCAGGAACCCTGGCTGTGCCCACGGTTGCCACCGTTGTGCGACCCGAGGTGTCTGGGCGAGCCGATGTGCTGCGGCGACGGGTTCCTCGGCGACGACCCGAGGGGCATGTTCTTGTTGTGGGGCGAAGGTGGTGTCATCGAGGAGACCAACGGCATCCGCATTCTCCCCGCGGGGGGTGAGGAGTACTTCGACCTCGAAGATGGCTACATGCTCGAGTCCGGCGATCTGCTGGAGCTCCCGCCCGGATCGAACATCACGATCGGGCTCGAGCAGGGGCCCTGGGCAACCCCCGAGGAGGGCACCCCCGAGAACCCCGAGCTCGGCTCGTGGCTGGTGATGATCACCGGGCCCAGTGTGCTCGAGGCTGGAGCCGTGGCGCTGCCCGAGCCCGTGGAGGGTGAGCTCGACTGGGGTGCCTATGTCGCCGAGACCTGGCGTCAGTGGGGCGAGGGTGGGCAGCCGCAACAAGGGCCACCGGGGATGTAGTGGAGCACGAGGGGCTCGGGACCGCCTTCACAGGCGCTCGAGTCCCTCGGCTTCGATCGTGCGCTCGTTGACGACGTCCCCGGTATTGCGGACGGTGGCCGGCTCGAACAGCATCACGCTCGCCACCTCGGCGGCCACCGGTCGGTGCTCCACGCCGCGCGGCACCACACAAAACTCTCCCTTGGACACCGTCACCGTGCGATCGCGAAACTCGAGATCGAAGCGGCCTTCGAGCACCAAGAACATCTCGTCCTCGTCGGCGTGGCTGTGCCACGGAAACGTACCGTGGAACTTGGCGATCTTCACGAGCTGTCCGTTCAGCTCTGCAACCACCTTGGGAACGTAGACCTCGTCGAACGTCGACAGTTTGTCAGCCAGATTGATCGCCTGCATCGGTGTCCTCGTCCGTGGCGAGTATATCCACCGTGTCCGTCCGGGAAGCGCCTCCAAGCCAGCGGGGGCCGCAGAGCCACGGCACGCGTCGCTGCGACCGGTCACCCGCACGCCCACACCGACGTGCCACCCGCGCTCCGATGTCCCCGCGGGGCAGAAACGTCGGCCCCTGCCCCGCCGGATCCACTCACGGACGCACCGCAACCCCAATGCCGGCCAGGCACATCTCATCGAGCGTGCCCTCACCCAGCCGAACGTCCTGCGGTTCGACGAGCCCGACCTCGCTGAGCGCCTCCACCACGAAGGGGTTGTTCAGCGTGTTGTCGTAGGTGCAGCGCACACGGACCACATCGCCAGGCTCCACCGCGAAGACGTCGTCGACCGGCATGTCGTACTCGTACAGCCGCTGCCAGCCGTAGTCCCACCGAGGGGTCTGGGCCAGGCAGTGCTCCTGGCCTCCACGCAACACCGTCGTCTTCATGTCGACGCCGACCTTGTGCATGTGGTGACCGATGGACCAGATCCGGATGTCACCATCGCCGACATCGGGGACCTCCCAGTCGAGGGTCTCGGTGTGACCGGTGGCACCCGCCGGAATGAGGAACTCGCCGGTGAGGCTGGCGCCATCGCCCGGAGCCCCGACCAGGCCAAACTCGGAGATCCACTGGGGGCGCTCGCTCGACCAGCGCAGGGCCAGCCCCGTGGAATCGTCGACCTGTGGCCCAGTGACCGCCGCGTGGTAGTGCACGTTGAACACCAGCCGGGCCCCCGCGGGGAGGCGGATGCCGACGTCATCGGGGGTCTCGATGGGAAACGCCCCCGGCAGCCAGGCTCCGACCAGCGTGGCCCCCTCGGCGCCCGAGCCCCCGCCGCAATCCTCGAGCACCCCCGAGGGCCAGCTCGCCGAGTCAGCGGATTCGTCGATGAAGATCAAGATGTGATGCAAGACCTTCGAGTTGCCCGCGACCACCTGCATGCCGTCGAGATAGACATCCTCCGTGGTGCCCGGGTCGAAGCTGAGGCAGTGGAACTGGTCGAGCACGTCGCCCTCGCGCTCGATGGTGACCGCACCACCCATCGTCATCACGGCGGTCGGGTCCGCGAGCGCGGCCGACATGGGCTCGGGCAAGGGAGCGGCTTGCATGGGATCGCCTTCGGGAGCCCCCAGATCCGCCCATGCTCCAATCTGCTCGATCTCCTCGTCGGTCAGTCGAGCGTCGTTCTCGAACGCATGGGGCGGCGTGCACTCGTCCGTCTCCACCGCATGCCACGGCGGCATCTGTCGATCTGCGGTGGCGTGCGCCATCACGGTGGCCCACGGCGCAGTCTTTTCGTAGCTGCTCATGGGAAAGGCCAGCCCGCCCTCGCGATGACAGCTGACGCACCGCGCCGTCACCAGCGCCGCAATGTCCTGGTGCCAGTTGGGGCGAACATCGAGGTCCGCGGCCGTCTCGTCACCACCGGTCGAGGTCTCGCCCCCTTGCGTGCCGCTGTCGCCCCCGCTGCCCGCAGACACCCCCGCGGACTCCGCCTCATCCCGGCATCCGGCCACACCCGAGGCCAGCAGCACGGCGAGCGCCCCGTGACCCACGCGACGCAGCTCGAACAAAAGGAGGGGCTCGGTGGGTCGTCGCGGGTGATCGGGCATCGTCCCCCTCACTATTGAGCCCGCGCCCGCCATCGGCCATGGGACCAATTCCGTATTTTCGCGGCCGCCGGCGCGGGTTTGGGCGCCCGACTACGTACAATTGCGTAGCCCGCTGGAGATCGGCTGCGGCGTGGCCTGTCGCGCAAACACGGCCTCGCGGCGAGCGAGCAGCGTACACTCGCAGGCGATGAGGCCCCCGAGACGTCTTGGTCCCCTCGCGCTGCTCGTGACGATGCTGGCGACCAGTGGCTGCATCGCCAAGGCGATCGAGATGTTGGCGTCGGACGACGCACAGGACGACGATGCCAAGCCCAAGCCCAAGCCCAAGCCCCGCGAAAAAGCGCCCGTGATTACGGTCGCCGAGGCGGCTCGAACTCCGCAATGCCGCACGGAGATGGCCGCGGCGA
>JAHZJA010000935.1 GCA_022601155.1 Deltaproteobacteria bacterium
CCCGCAGGACGGTCGCTCCGTTGACGGGCGCTCGCAGGACGATCGCTCCGTTGACGGCGCTCGCAGGACGGTCGCTCCGTTGATGGGCGCTCGCAGGACGGTCGCTCCGTTGATGGGTGCTCGCAGGACGGTCGCTCCGTTGACGGCGCTCGCAGGACGATCGCTCCTTTGACAGTGCTCGCAGGACGGTCGCTCTGTTGATGGGTGCTCGCAGGACGGTCGCTCCGTTGACGGGCGCTCGCTGGATGGTCGGTGCACGGGGCACTCCGACCTGGCGGTGACGGCAGGCGACCGATGGTCGAGCGCGGTCGTGGCGGCGGGCGGGATGGGCGGCGACGTCTTCGCCGGGGGTTGGTCGTGCGACGAAGGGCCCAGGCCGGTCGGGGCGGCTGAGCGTGTACGTAGGGCGGCCGGCAGGACGGACGAGCCGGCGTGTGAGCACGGTGGGACGTGGCTGGTGGACCTCGGTTGTGCGGCGCGCTATGGAGGCGAGACCAAAGGACGACCGATCCATGAGCGTGGCGCAGCAACTAGAATCGATCGAGGTCTTGGACGAGCAAGGGCAGCCGCATCGGCTGGGAACGGCATGGGCAGACCAGACGGTGGTGCTCGTGTTCATCCGGCACTTCGGGTGACTGTTTTGCCGCGAGCAAGTTGCGCAGTTGCGTGACGCAATCGGTGAGATCGAAGGACGCGGAGCCTCGTTGGTGGTGGTGGGCAACGGCAAACCACACCACGCGAAAGCGTTTCGCGAGGACGAGAAGATCACGTTCACGCTGTGGGTCGACCCGGAGATGGAGGCCTACCGCGCGGCGGGGCTCAAGCGGGGCATGGGCTCGGTGTTCACCCGTAGGAGCATGGGTCACATGGCCCGAGCCATGCGCGGCGGGTTCCGCCAGTCGCGAACCAAGGGCGACGCCTGGCAAAACGGTGGAGCATTCGTCATCTCGTCGGAAGGGAAGACGTTGTTCACTCAGATTAGCCGGGAGTCGGGCGACCACGCCGAGGTGGCCGACATCCTCGCCGCGCTCGATAGCGCGGCGGCCTGAACAGCTCGGGTGAGATCGAACAGGGCTCGGCGATCGACTCGCCGAGGCCCTCCTCGCCCTGGCGTCGTGGGCCCGGTCGTTGTGGCGCACAGTTGCAGCGTCGACGAACCGAGTCCCTCCCAGTCGTGTTTGCTGCCACGCAGTCGCAGTGCGCTGCTATGGATTCATGGAGTCCCTCTCGTTCCGGTGTGTCGCTGCAGTCCAGGTGCACTACCACTACGGTCGAGGTATCGACGGCGGTGGGACCGAGCCAGAGTTTCGGTGGACGAGGTGAAGAGTCGGCGGTCGAGGTATCGACGGCGGTGGGACCGAGCCAGAGTTTCGGTGGACGAGGTGAGGGGTTGGCGGTCGAGGTATCGACGGCGGTGGGACCGAGCCAGTTGGCGGTCGAGGTATCGACGGCGGTGGGACCGAGCCAGAGTTTCGGTGGACGAGGTGAAGGGTTGGGCGGTCGAGGTATCGACGGCGGTGGGACCGAGCGCGAGTTTTGGTGGACGAGGTGAGGGGTTGGCGGTCGAGGCATCGACGGCGGTGGGGTCGAGCCAGGGTCTCGGTGGACGAGGTGAAGGGTTGGCGGTCGAAGCATCGACGGCGGTTGGGCTGACCCCGGCGGGGCGACCAAGGTGAAGGGGTTGCCCGGCCATCTTCCGCGAAGCGGACGGGGGTGCCCCTCAGCGAGACCCCCCTGGGCCCGTTTGGGGGCGAAGCGGAACGTCGTGGGCCGGTCCTCCAGCCGGGGGTGATCTCGTCGGATGAGCCCCGGCGGGGCGGTCCGACCCTGGGCGGGCGCCTGCGGTGGGGGCAGGGCAGGACGGCGGGGCAGGATGGGGCAGCGATCGGGCGGCGGTTTACGCAACGCTAAGATTGGTAGGTCAAGAACATGGGGGCGGTGCTCGTCGAAACAAATGCACCATGAACAAGCCCACCACCACCCTTCACCGCTCTTCCCTCCGTGCCTGTGGCGTCGTGGCATTCGCCGGCGCCATGCTCACCGCCGCGTTGCCGGCGTCGGCCCACGCGGCTGATACCGACAGCAACGTACAGGGGGTGAGCGATGCGCAGCTGGTCGAGCTCGGCGAGCGCATGACGGCAACCCGCCGCCAGGTGACGACCGGACTGACGGCATTGCTGGGCGCAGCGGTCAGCCGCTCGGCGAGCGAGGTGGGCGAAGTCCGCGACACGTTCGGGTGGGCACTGACGTTCGGCCACGGCTTGGAGGGGCTGGCGGCGCTGGATGTATCGGCTCTGTACGCGACCGACGATGAGCAGACCGCGGATTCCGCAGCGGACTCTCGCCGCCTGGACTACGTGTCCGAGACCTCCGACCCGCTGGCGGGTCTGTAGGTGGCACGTGTCGTCACACCGTGCGGGATGCAACGCGAAGCGACCGGGCCACGCTGGGGCACCGGTCGCTCTGCGTGCGGGCTAGGGATGGGTGCGGTATGACTGTTGCACCGATGCGCTGGATGACGTCACGACGGTTGAGCATGGCCCTGATGATGCTCGTGGCGTGTGCCGATGACGCGGACGTCGGGGCGGGTGCCGATGGCTCCACGTCCGATGCGACGGGCGCGACGATGGGCGAGACGGACGCGGCGGATGAGACGGCTGACGATGGTGCATGTCAGCTGGACTCCGATTGCGACGACGCGGAGCCCTGCACGGCCGATGTGTGCGAGGAGGGCGTGTGCGGCGTGGACGGTGTGGTGGAGTCCAACGAGTGTCGGCCGG
>JAHZJA010000936.1 GCA_022601155.1 Deltaproteobacteria bacterium
CTGTGACCTTGAAGAACAGGCAGCCGTCCTCCGTGCCGGTCGAGCAGTGCTCGCCGCGGAGGATGTCCATGGTCTCGATGAGACGCTGCATTGGAACCTCGGCGCTGGCCGAGATCACGACTCCGTGTGCCGTGGGGTGAGCCTTGCCCAGGGCTGCGACCGTGGCCTTGAGCCCGTCGATGTCGTCGCGCGCGACGAAGATGGGGTCCATGGTGGGGGCGTCGAGGGTGACACCGCGGCGGTCGATCGAGGCGTGGAGCTGCAGGGGATCAGGGGCCTCGGGCTCCATGGCGGGCATCGGAATGGTCACCGTCAGCGCACGGACAGGGGCAGCCCATGCCGAGGAGAAGCGACTCGAGATGCGGTCGATGGCACCGTTGGTGGTGGGGCGGGCATACTCGACGGCGAGCATCTGGGCGATGAATCGTTGGGCTCGTGCCTGCGCGGCATCGGCATCGTCCATGTCGAACAGACCGACGGCCTTGTCCTCGCACAACGTCGGCCGCGATGCGGACGGGATGACGGGGCAGTAGTGGTCGACACACGAGTCGATCAGCATGCCCATGGCGCTCATCATGCCCGTCCCGGGGGGCGCAGGCGTGGGATTGCAGGGTCCGATCAGCAAGGCGTAACACTCGGCCGGGCCCGACCCCGCGGCGGCGAGGGTCTGTGCTCGCTTCGACGCGGGCACGTTGTCGAGGTTGGCGATGAACTCGCTGCACTGATCGAGGGCCTGGAGCGCGGCATCGGTGCCCGCGACGAGCTCGGGGGGTTGTTGTTCGGTGGTGGTCTGTGCGGTCGGCGTCGGGGCGGGCGGCGACGCCGACGTCGTGGGGTGGGCGCAGCCAACGGCGGTGGATACCCACAGTCCGAATACACGCAGATGTCGTGGTGTAGGCATGGGTCACAGCTCCTGGGCGCGGCGTATCGTGGCGATGTTGGCGTGGTCGGTGGGCGTGAGCTTGGTGTCGGCGTAGGCCGCGTCGACCGTCTGAGGGAACAGGCCGCTGCGCTTGCGCTCGTCGAGGCCGTGGGAATCTCGGGCCTTCAAAAACGGCGGCGCGGCGTCGTAGAAGAACGACTGCAGGTCGGCGCTCTTGAACGGGCGGCCATGTCGGGCATAGGGCGCGTTGCGCAGCCGAAACAAGGACATGGCCGAGAGTCGTGACAGAACGGCGTCGACCGTCGCGTCTGGGGCATCACCGATGCCGAGACTGTCGGACAGCGGGGTGCCGGACAGCAACGCCCGCAGCAGGGGGGCCAGCTCGGGGGCGTTGGGGTTCACCTCTCGCAGACGGTAGTGGTAGCTGGCGCTGGTCTCGAACAGCTCGATCGCGCGCCCGTCGGCTCCTGTGCAGCCACTGCCGCAGTAGGCCCGGACACGATTGGCCAGGGCCAGCAGTGTTCGCGAACTCAGCTTGACGAAGGCCGGGCCACCCATCTGGGGATCGAAGTCGAGTGCGTCGACCCGTCCGCCGTATCCATGAACGACCACCCAGTACCGAGCGCAAGTGCGATCGCGGTCGGTGGTAGAGCGGCGCATGGCAGGCCAGCGACGCTCGCAGAGCTCGCGGTTGTCGTCGTGGGCGGCCGTGAGCAGCTCGGTCTCGGTCGGGGGGTCGTATGGCCCCGAAGAGGGCGGCGGAGGGAGCAGGTCGAAGTCGAGCTGGGGGGCGTCGGCATCCGGTGCCGTCGTCGGTGGCTCTGCGCGGGATGTCTGAGCGTGAGCGCCGGGCACGGGCGCATGAGGTGGCGGCGCTTTGGTGGGCGCGGGGGAGGGGTCCTTGGTCGTCCCGGGGGCGGGAGCGGAGCGAGTTGGACCCGGGGACGCAGGCGCTGGATCACCGTCGCATGCCGTCGCTGCCGCAAGTCCCAGGCTCCCCATCAACACGCCGAAGAGGGCTCGGGCCTTGGTCGCCACCGGTCGCCACTGTAGCCGCCGCCCCCGCGGTTGGCCATAGCCCATCCCCGCCCACGCGAAGCTCGTGATCTGTCTGCACGTCGTGTCCGTGGCGAGGCCCAGCCGCTGGTCCGGGACTCGCAGCGCTTCCTCTGCGACCACGATCGCTTGGTGGGCGAGCCCTCGCGACCGACGCTAGTCGACCGGCCCCGGACCTCCGACGTGGGCCGGGCATGCCCCTGCCCGCGTCAGGGGTCTCGCCGCGCCGACACAGCGTGATGGCTCGGGTCGGCGGATCACCCCCACAGGCTCGGGCCGTGCCATCCGGTGGCCCACCAACGTCGACCAGGCGCTTGGCGGGAGCGCCCCACTGTTCGTGATGCCCGGGGTGCAAGACGGCTCAGCCGTGAGGGCTCGTCCCCCATGGACTCGGCGCGGGGGTCTGCCTTCGTGCGATCAATGGGCTGGGGTAGGTCGGCTCATCCTTGCGGACGGTGGTGCCCGGGGGCGGGGCAGCGGGGGCGACCAGCTCGCCCGGTCCACGCTCGTCGTCGTCTTGGTCGGTCGCCGAGTCCTCATCAACCACCACGTCGTCGATGTCCTCCGCCTCGAGGCCGTCTTCATCGAGGGCACGCTCGTCTACGAAGTCGTCGAGTTCGTCATTGCCGTCCTACCGCTCGAGCCCACCGACGTTGCCGTCGGCGATCTCACCATCGTTGAACCCGACTCGATCCTTTATGTCCGGATCGGCACAAGCCAAGGGAAGCACCAAATGTCGAGGCTACGAGGAGACGACCACGCTTCATCACGCGCAGATGATGGCGCGTTGGGCCATCGGCTGAGCTGCGCGCGAAACGACAGCCGGCACCGTCTGGCGTGCGATGGTCTGCCCAATTCCTCGATGGTGTCGATGAATGACAATCTCGTTGTCCGCCGTGCCGTCACCGTGTGCCGAGGTCGTGGCCCGGGCTCGGATCCACCACCGCAGTCCGTCCTGAACCCGAGCCTGGGACCTCCGCGTTGCTCGACGGCTGCTCGCGCATCAGCTCAGCCAGCAGGGCACGAGCCTGCTGCGCACGGGCGCGGGGCATGGGGTTCTCGTTGCGACGACCGTACGCCTCCAACACGGTCACCGCCTCGCGCAGCGACGCGATCGCGCTGCTTCCTCGACCCTGCGCATCGAGTGCACGGGCCTCCAACAACGCGATCGTCGCCAGCTCGTATCCGATCCACGACAACTGTCGATGGGGCTCGAGGATCTCCCGGGCTCTGGCCAACGCGGTCAGAGCATCGGGTGGCACACCTTCGAGCACCGCCTGGTGCCCTTGCAGCTGCTGATGGCGAGCATCCACGGGCGAGCCCCGTTCGATCGATTGCACCGCGACACAGCGGAGGGCGCGGTCGACAGCGGCGATGGCTTGCTCCCGTTGGCCCAGTGCATCATGGACCTCGGCGAGGTGCTGGTAGCACAGCTGGCAGGCCTCTTGATCGTCGCGATGTCGCTGGCGGAGGGCCAGACACGCGGGCCCCAGACGCTCGATCCGTGTCTGGGGATCGGCGCTGTATTCAGCGCGACGCCACGCCAGCTCGACCTGCTCGAGGTGGCCTTCGCCCAGCGCTTCGGAGATGATCTCGTGCGCCCGTCCGAACAATGCGTCGCGCTGCTCGGGGTCGGTGACCGTGACGGCGCGGTTGGTCAGGTAGCCCGCCAGATCGACGGGGTTGAGCTCGGATGCCTGGTCCGCGAAGGTGAGAGCATCGTCGAACCAGCGGGCGGCCTCGGCTGGCTCGCCACGGACGGCGTACGACACCCCGACGTTGTTGGCGAGCAAGGCGGCCAGGGCAGGAGGGTCCCCCACGCGCTGGAGCAGCGCACGGGCCAGTTCGTGGTCGCTGGTGATCGCATTCGGTGCATCGTCGGCCATGGCGAGGGTGAAGACCCTTCGCGTGATGGCCTCGGCCGCGACGGCATCGGCCCCCGAGGCCAGGCCGGTATGGAGCGCCAGCGTCAGCTGTTCCCGTGCTGCGCTCACGTCGTTGCGGTTGATGGCCAGCCGCCCTGCCACCAGACCCAGCTCCGCGAGCAGGGGGGGGTGGTCGAGTGCATCGGCCCGAGTACGGATGGCCTCGAGCTCCGCCTTGCCCGCCTCGACGGAGCCCAGATCGTGCAGCACCTCGGCCTTGGCGATGCGTTCGCGCAGCGTGGTGACCTCCGTGGCCGCGGCGGGGTCGTCGGGCAAGGCGATATCGACGGCGAGGACATCGGCGCGGGTGCACCCGTCGATGCCGTCGAGGCGGCTGACCGCCTCGGTCGCTCGTGCCAGCACGGAGGTCTCGCCCGAGCCGACACCGTCGATGAAGGCTTCGACCGCACCTCGGCGACGCTCGAGGCAGGCCATCGCGGCGTCGAACATCGGGCTGGAGAGCTCACCGTCGCGATGGGCAACGCACATCTGGTCGTGGGCATCGGCCCAGCGGGTGGAGTACCGGTCGAGCTGCTCGGTCACTGTTGCCGACCAGTCGCTGAGCGCTGAACCATCGAGGTGTGCCGCGCGCTCGAACGCAGCCTGGGTCTCGCTGCGCTGGGCGTCGGACCACAGCTGCTCCATCTTGCCCGTGCCACCGTCGCAGGCCTTGTCGGCGGGGCGGGACATCACGGCCCAGCTCGCCACACTCACCGCGGCGGTGATGGCTGCGATGCCTGCCCAGCGTCGGCGCGCAATGGCGGGGTCGTCCGCGAGCTGGGCGAGCAGCGCCGTCATGCTGGGGTGCCGGTCGCCGGGATCGATGGAGAGCCCGCGGCGGACGAGCCGTGCGAGCCATCGCGGCACTCCGCTGCCGTCGGTGGGCGGCACGTAGCGGCCCTCGAGCACTCCTGTGGCCAGCTCGGCGTGGCTCTTGCCCGCGAAGGGCCGCTGGCCGTAGAGCCCCTCGTGCAGCGCGACACAAAAACTGAACTGATCGGCAGCGGGGCCGACCCGCTTGCCCGCATGCTGCTCGGGCGCCATGTAGACCGGCGTGCCGATCACCGCGCCGGTGTTGGTCAACGATACGTTGGGAGGCCCGCCCTCGCGCCCCGTGGGAGCACGCTTGTCGTCGAGGGCCTGCAGGCTCGCCACCCCGAAGTCTGCCACCGCCACCCGACCGTCTTCGGCGAGCAGGATGTTGCTCGGCTTGAAGTCGCGGTGAACGATGCCCGCCGCGTGGGCCGCCTCGAGGCCGCGGCCGGCCTCGATGAACGGGGCCAGCACGTCGGCCCAGGGACGCCGACGCTTCTCGAGCCAGTCGCGGACGGTCTGTCCTCGGATGAGCTCGAGGGCGAGGAACACCTGATCGCGCACGATGCCGGCGTCGTAGATCTGTACGACGTTGGGGTGCGACAGCATGGCCATCGCCTGGGCCTCGCGGAGCAGCCGTTGCTGGGCGGTGGAGCCCGCCCGCCCGGGATGCAGCAGCTTGATGGCGACCCGACGGTTGAGCTCGGGATCGTACGCCTCGTAGACGACCCCCATGCCGCCCTCGCCCAGCGAGCCGAGGATGATGTAGCGACCGACGCGCTCGCGAAGCTTGCGGGTGCGGGTGCGCGGCTCACCGTCGACGGTGTCGGTCGAGGCTGGGTCCGAGACGGGGGGGGTGCCCGGCTGCCCACGTTGCTCGCCGTCCGAGGCGGCGCCAGGCGTCACGTTGCGTGTTGTGGCGGGCGTGGACTGCATGGGGGTCGTCCCCGGAGCGTCACTTGACGAGCGTCAGCCAGGTGGCGTCACCGATGTCGAGGACGTTGTTGCAGGCGGGGATCGTGCAAGGCCCGATCGCGCTGATGGGGTGGACACGGGGCGTGTCGAGGCAGATGGCACCATGCTCGTCGAACAGTGCCTCCATTGCAGCGGGCTTCTCGTCGCCATCCCAGGGCACGTGGCCCATGGCGTCGCGCCACTCCAGGGGCTGGCCGAGCACGGTCCAGCTGTCGCCATTGCCACAGTAGTCGGCCTTGAGCATCCGAAGGGTGGCTTGGCGCTGCATCGGATCGGAGTGGTACGAGTCGTGGGGATCGTAGCCGAGCATCTTCATCTTCGCCAGCGCATGGCCGCGGCATGCCGCGGTGACCCACCCGAACTGATCCGGAATGACGAGGTTGTTGGCCGTGTCGTAGCGCTCGTCGCTGATGAACACGATCGATGTCTGGTCGGGGTGGTCGGCGGGGCAGATGCTCACTCGCTCGGGCTCGCCGCTGCTGAAGTCGAAGTACGTCAGACTATAGGTCGGCACGTCGGCCTGGCCGACCCAGTCGGGGTGCTCCTCGTAGCCGAAGATGTCGACCTCGAGGGAGGTGAACCCAACGTGGAACAGCAACGTCCAGTCGACCAACGCGGGACCTTCGGCCAGCACGCCCGAGCCGTTGAGGTCGGCGAACACGCGACCTTCGGCGAACACGACGGGGTGGACGACGCCCGTGGTGTCACGGATGCCAGTGATCGTGGTCGAGCCGAAGCTGGGGCTCTTGCCGGCTTCGAACTCGTCGACGGCGTACGTCCCGTGGGCGGGCGAGTTGGACATGTCGCAGGTGCGGCAGTTCCAGTCGGAGGCGGGCCGAAACTCCTCGTTTGCAGCGCCCGAAGGATCGGCGTCGACGTGATCGCACGCGCCGCTCAGGGCGAGGGTCAGCAACGCAAGGACGCCGGATGTGTGAATGCAACAGTGGGGCATGGGCGATGAGGTCCTGATGCCCATGGCTCGTTTGCATGAGCCGGGCCACTACCCCGGAACCACCAAAACGACCAAAACCGTAGTGCGGCGGATGGTTCCCCCGACAAGCTCGCCCTGCGTCGATGGACTGGTCTCATGGGACATCGTCATGGGACGTCCCGGGGACGTGTCACTGGGACTTGCGCCGACGACCGAACGCAGCCAACAACAGCAAGGCGCCTGCCCACCCCGCTCGGTCCCCGTTGGAGCGACAGCCGCAGCCATCGACGCCCTCCGACGAGCCCACGCTGGCCGAGTCGCTCAGGATGCCGCCGGAAGTATCGTCGGCGTCGCCCGTGGTCGCGCCCGTGCCCGAGTCGGAGGCTCCGGCGGAGTCCCCGGCCGAATCCCCCGCCGTGTCATCCAGTCCTCCCGTCGTGCCCGCGGGTGCATCGTAGTCGATGGTGATCGGGACGGTGGAGTGGGGTTCGGTCAGCGGGGGCTCGCCCACGCAGCTGATGTAGTCATAGTCCCAGCCCGGCTCGATCACGTAGCGCTCGCCGTCCGCGGGCGGCCCATTGGCGGTGACCTCGAAGACCACCTCACGCGCCTGCTCGACGCCCACATCGCCGATCGCAACGCCGGTCGCCAGGGCGGCCTCGACCACCGGGTTGCCGTCGAGCCCGCCCGGGTTGCCGTCGATGGCAAACGAGGTCAGCTCGAGACCCTCGGGAAGGGCGGCTCTGAACACGATGTCGGTCGCGTCGACGAGCCCCCCGTTGCGGAGGTTGACGGTGATGGTGCTCGACTGGTCGAGGGCCAGCAGCAGCGGATCGCCCTGGGCCCCGTTGCCCTCGCCCGTGAAGTCGGGCGCATTGACCTCGATGGCAAAGCCGGCCGCCGTGGGGACGAAGGAGTCCCCCGTGGTGGTCGCGCGCAGGACCGCCTCGGTCTGCCCGTTGATGAACTGTCCTGCACTCGAGCTGACGGCGATCGAGGTCACATCCCAGCCCTGGCGGCCACCCACCACGTTGAAGCCCCCGGCCGGATCGTGGTTGGCCATGCCGAACGTTCCGCTGGGGTCGAGCTGGCCGTCGGGGCCGTTGAGCTGCGAGCAGAAGTCGTTGTCGACGGGGTTGTTGGGTCCGGAGAGGTCCGCGAATGCACCGAGCGTGGACTCACCGATCTGGAAGCCGTCGCCGATGATGTCGGCGTCGCCCTCGATGGTGCTCACGACTGCGCTGCCCTCGAACGGGCCCGAAGGCGGGGTGCAAAAGCCGGCGAAGTCGTAGTCTTCGGTGCTGTCCTCGTCGACGAAGCTCCCGCCGACGAAGATCGTCAGGTTGCGGATCGGCTCGCTCGAGTCCCGGTAGGCCACCAGCAAGGTCCACCCCGCCGCGTTGAGCGAGTTGAAGCCTGCGGACTGAGTGGCGGGCACACCACTGACCGAGTACGTCCCGGCCAGGTGAGCGAGCACGAAATCGGTCACGTCCGCCGATCGCATGTAGTAGTTGGCGGGGAAGCCCGAGAACGCGATCTCGGAGATGTCCAGCGCGGTCACACCGTCGGGCGTGACCAGCTCGGTGTCGCCCCCGAATGCCAGCGTGACGGGGTCGTCGACGAACGCCGTGACATCTTCACTCCCATCGGCCGTGCTGCCACCCCACACCAGCTCGGCGTACAGCACCTCGGCGCCCGCAGGTACGGTGAGCGTGGCCTCCGAGCCATTGGCGGTCCAATCTCCCGTCGTACCCGTGGGCCACGGGTTGCCTGGATTGGCGGGGTCATCATCGACCGACGCCCCATCGAGGGTGATGAACGTACCGATCGAGTCCTCGATGCCCGGCCCGTTGAGCGAAAATTCCTTGCTCAGCCCCAGCGTATTGCCCGTCGCGACGACTCGGCCCGCGGCGGTCTGCGAAAACCGGAGCTCGCTGGCGTGGGCGGTCGTGGCCAGCAGACCCAGCGCCATCCATGGCGCAGTACGGTGCAATACGGTGAAGGTCCCCATCGCTTTGGAGCGTACGCTTCGAAAACCGCGAGGGACTGTGCTGCGCATGTGCAGTGACAGTGAGCTTGGATCGTCGGGGTTGCCCGGTGGCGTTCACACCCACGCCCGCGGATGTTCGCCAGCCCACGGTTGCGCGCGGTACAGTTGTTGCCATGCGGTGGCGATATCTCGGTCTTGTGATGATGGGTAGCGCGAGTGCTTCGGTGGCGGGTTGTGGCGACGACGCAACGACACCTCCGCAGACCCAAGGGACCGGGGTGGATCCGACGACGGGTTTGGCGACCACGGGTGCGGAAGGCTCGGGAGGCAGCGAGGCCGCCACCGAGAGCGGGCAGGGGTCGACGACGGGTTCCGCCGACACCACGGTCGGGGTGGCCTCCGACTCGACCGGGCCCGCTACGGCGTGCGGCAATGCGATGATCGAGGATCCAGAGGTCTGCGATGGCACCGAGCTCGATGGGCAGACGTGCTGGTCGCTGGGTTTCGACGACGGGCGCCTGGGATGCGCAGCCGACTGCTCGAGCTTCGACCAGTCCGGGTGTGTGATGTTCTCCTGCGGTGACAACCTGGCGGAGGGCCGAGAGCTGTGCGATGGCACGGATCTGGCCGGAGTCACGTGTGCGGACGAAGGGTTCGACAGCGGCACGCTGGTGTGCGGTGAGCGATGCGCCAGCTTCGACACCAGCGGCTGCGGAACTTGCGGCAACGTGGTCGTCGATGGCGCCGAGGCCTGCGATGACATCGTGCTGTTTGGTCAGACGTGCGTGACGCAGGGCTTCGACAACGGCGACCTCGCCTGCAACGCCGATTGCCTCGATTTCGACACCAGCGGGTGTGGGGTGTGTGGCAACGGCGTGATCGATGGCGCCGAGTCCTGCGACGAGGCCCTGCTCGGCGGATCTACGTGCCTGACCGAGGGCTTCGACAGCGGGGTGCTCGCGTGCGCGGGCAATTGCATCGACTTCGAGACCGAGGGCTGTGGCCTGTGTGGCAATGGGGTGATCGACGGCGACGAGCTGTGCGACGGCACCGACGTGGGGGTTGCGACCTGCGTGGGCCAGGGGTTCGACAGCGGGGCGCTCACCTGTCAGGCCGCGGGCTGCGGGGGCTATGACACCAGCGGCTGCGGAGTCTGCGGCAACATGATCGTCGACGGCTTCGAGGCCTGCGACGACGGCAACATGGACGACACCGACGATTGCCCCAACGACTGCCTGGGGCCCGATCGAATCGTCTTCGTGTCCAGCGTGATGTTCAACGGCGACTTCGGCGGGCTGGCTGGCGCCGACGCCCAGTGTCAGGCCCTCGCGGTGGCGGCGGGCTTGCCCGGCACGTTCTTGGTGTGGATGTCGACCGACACCGAGTCGCCCGCCACCCGGATGACGCAATCTCCCGTGCCCTACGTTCGCACCGACGGAGTCGTGGTCGCGCCCAACTGGGCGGGGCTCATCGACGGCAACCTCGATGCGCCGATCAACGTGACCGAGCTGGGCGGACCGGTTCCCATCGGCAACACCAACTGCGCAGGGGGAGGCTTTCCCACGGTGTGGACCTCCACCAACAGCCTCGGTGCGAGCCAGATCGGCTCCAACTGCAGCAACTGGACCTCCAACGTCGGGGGCAGCCGTTGGGGCCGAGCCGACGAGACCGGGGGCTCGTGGACCTCGTGGTGTTCGGGTGGTCAGTGCGACTGGCTCTCGCCGATCTATTGCGTGCAACAGTGAATCAACGGGCGCGTCCGCGAGGGTGATCGTGGGCGCGTCTTGGCGGCCGGAGTTGGTCTGGGTGGGCCGTTTGCCGTGGGGCAGCCCACCGCCACCCCGTACCGCGACTTCCATGTAGCCGCTGACGGAGGGCCGTCGCCCGATGGTGATGATGGCTCGGGCATCGACTCTGGTACGCCAGTGGGGGGCAGCGACGGCGGGGGCTCCGGGGGTGGTGCGTTGCCACTGGCACTGGGTGTGCCTCTCACCTCGCCAGCCGGGGTCGGATGTTCGGGTTCGACCTCTCGTGGTGAGTCACCGATGGGGGCGACACTCGTGTTGATGTTCGGACGGATGGGATTGAGCAGTGCGTGAAGACGGCGGCCGTGAATTGATGAGATCTCCATGCGATGCACAGTCCACTCGATGGCTCGACAAACCGATGTTCTCGGCGCTCGAAACATTGCTTCGACGTTCGCGAACCACAGCGCTTGAGGTTGGTCCGCGTGTGCAAGCTGGGCGACCAGATCCAGGGGCTGGGCCGCATGCCCGGCGGTGAGTGGCAGCTGATGGACGAGCGGGTGCGCCCCGACCTTCCGGAGACGGTGGTCGCGGGGCCCATCTCATATGGCAACCAGAGCGACCCCGACATCGTGTGCAGCTGCAACGGGGTCAGCTTCAAGTCCATCGCCTCGCTGGACGAAGCCCTGGTCGACTGAGCTGCGCCAGCGGTCGGGCTCACAGCCCCCCGGCCGCATGACTCCCACGATGGCGCGACCGCGGTCTACTGCGGTCGCGTCAGTGCTTTGAGGCGCAGCCACTCACCGACGTAGCGCCAGTCTTCGGCACCGATGACCCGCAGCAGGGTGCCCACCGCCGCGAACACGCCGACGAGCACCGCCGCTTCTCCCAGCAACATCGTGACCGCGGAGCCCTCGACGCCGAGCTTGAAGCCGATGGCGGCGGCGACGGCGAGCAGGCCCACCCCGATCACGCGCCCGTAGGCCCGCAGCGGAAAGATCTGGCCCAGCGGCAGCTCGGCGGCCCGGGCGATACACCAGGTGTAGAAGAACGCGATCGGCACGAATGCGAGCGCGGTGCCCATGGCGGGGCCGACGAAGCCGAACACCCACAACAGCGGCACCGAGAACGCGACGTTCGAGGCCAGCGACAGCAGCGAGGCCTGGAACACGTAGCGTGGTCGCCCTGCCGCCACGATCACGCTGCCGAACGCAGCGACCCGGCCCACGGTGAGGATCGAGTACCAACGCAGCACGGGGGCCGCCGCCGCGTACTCGGCGGTGAACAGGATCTCGACGACCTCCTCCGCGGCCACGACGAACACCAGCGCGATGGGGACCACCAGCAGCGCGACCTTCTCGATGGACGCACGCCACAGCGCGATGGCGTCGCGGGCGTTGCCGTGGCGGAACATCTCCACCAGCTGAGTGCCATGGCGGTGCCGACCATGTAGGGCACCCGAGTGATGATGGGGATCTGCCAGGCCCCCGCCTGATACTCCGCGAACACGACGTCCGCGAAGGTCAGCATGATGAGGAAGCGGTCGAAGCTGTTGTTGAGCATCGCCACGATGTCGGTCAACCCCAGCGGGAGCCCGAACCGCAGCATCGTCCCCAGCGACACGGGCGAAGGGGCGACCGGGGCGGTGCGGTACAGGCTCCGGAGCGTCGCCAAGACCCACAGGCCCTGGGCCACGCCCATTCCCACCAGACACTGCGCCACCGTCCACACCGATCCGCCCAGGGCGATGGGCAGCAGGGTGCACAGCGACAGCCCCAGCGATCGGAACACGCCGTAGGCCGCGGCCGATCGCGGGCGGTCCTCGGCGACCAGCAGGTTGGGGAGGATGCGGCCGGGCAGGTCGCCCAGCGGTAGCAGGGCGATGATCATCAGCGGGCCCAGCTCGACGACCTCGTCGCTGTCGAGGCCCGACACTGCATCGAGGACTGCGCTGCCGAATACTCCGACGCCGACCAACAGCGCTGCGGCGCCGAGGCCGAGCATGAACATCGCGCCCGCGATCTTGTGGGCGACGGCGCGGCGCTCGGGCAGCGGGCGACCAGGCAGGTGATACATGATCGCCTGCGGAAACCCGGTGGAAGCGATCAACGCCACCGTGTTGTAGACGAGCAGCAGTGCCGTCAGCGTGGCGACGTCGGCCTTGCCCAGCAGCCGTACGACGAGCAGCGGCACGACGATGTCGGCGAGGGTGGCCAGCACGTTGCCGAACACCAGCACCCCCGCGGTGTGCGACGCCTTGCTCGCGGCCGAACGGAGCTCGTTCATCGGTGCTCGGCCTCCACGCAGGGACCTGTCGACCGGCACACGACGGTACCGAGCGGCGGGGCGGGGTCGATGCGGGCTGGGGCGTTCACGGGCCTTGGTCAGGGAGGATACTGGTAGCCAACCGGAGCTGCGCCACGTATCGTCCAAAGCGGCTGCGCGTGGGCATGATGGGGCACCGAAGCGGGGGATGTGGGCGGTATGGCCTCGGGCTTGCGTTGATCTCGAGGGCGTGTGCGACGGAGCGTCCGCCGCCATCGGTGGACAGCCGGACCACGGGGACCGACGCGTCCTCGACGGCTTCGGCTGTCCCGCCGCAGACCGGAAGCGGTGTCACCACGAACGCATCCAGCTCCAGCGGAGCCGCGGCGACCTCATCGTCGTCCAGCGGGCGCGCATCGACCACCGTTGGGCTCGACGCGGACTCGAGCGCGTCCGGAGGACCGCCGGCCTGCACCCGCAACGTGGTGCTGATGGGTTACTGGCCCCCGACCAACGAGATGCTGCGGCCGTGGAGCACCAACCCCGAGCAAAATCCGGATGGATGGATCGGGCGAGACTGGGGCGGCTATGGCTACGACGTCTATGCGTTCTTCCCCGAGTTCCCCCCCGATGGCGATCCGACCGACGATGCGATCGGGGATCCCGGGGCCGTGGGCTCGCCGGAGTTCCCGCTGCGCGTCGACTACCAGGCCACCTCGGCCGATTTTTGGCAGCTGGTCTCGACCTACCAGCCCGTGATCATGGTGACGACCAGTCGCGGCGGGGCCATCGGCTGGGAGGTGGAGGCGCTCGAGGGAGGCCATGGCGTCGGCAACCCCGGACCGCCGCACCTGGATTGGTCTTCGGATCAGCACGGCGCCGATCTGCTGCCCACCGAAGCCACCGTCGATGCGGCGTCCTGGGATGCGATCTCGACCTATCGCCAGGGGCAGACGCTGCCCAGCCAGCTTCCGATCGACGCGATCGTGACCGCTACCGACGCGCTGGGGCTCACCAACGTGCAGATCGACCGCACGGGCACCAGCGGAAACTTCTTGTCCGGCTTCTTGGGGCTGCACGGCGTGTACTACAACGCCATCGCGGAGCACAACGTGGCGGCCGGGCACATTCACGTCGGGTTTGGGTTGCCGGTCGCCGACGCCAGTGTGCTCATCGACACCACGCTGCACGCGGTGCTCCAGGCGTTCCCGGCCAGCGGCGTTCCGTGCTCGCCGCCGCCTCGGGCCAAGCCAAAGCCGCGCTGAGGCCTTGTCCCCGCGCCCCGCTCAGGGCACGCGCTGGAGGCGGACGGTCCCTGCGTACGAACCGTCATCGTCGAGCGCCGAGACCATCAGTTCGTAGGTCCCCTGGGTCAGCTCGACTTGATGGTCCACCTCCGACTCGAACCGCATGGCGGGCGCTGTGCGTGACAGCTGCACTTCGTTGAAGACGCTGCCGTTCCACCGCTGAACCGTCTCGTCGTCGTTGAAGCTGGGCCGGTACTCGGGGAGGGTCTCGGTCTGGCAACCGAGCAGATACACCGCGTCTCCGTCCTCCATCGACAGACGGTAGGTGCCGGCCGGGACTTCGATCGAGCGGCTCACCGTTGGGCCTGGTCCGCCCCGAAGCCGGTGCGCATCCGTCGACTGGCAGTCGAACTCCAGCCGCTCCTCCCACACGCCATCGCCGGTTGCAGGCAACGGCGGATGAGCGCATGGGCTCCAGTCTGGAAACGCGAACGGAGCGGCGGCGTCGTACTCGGCCGCCAGTTGTTCGATCGATGCGCCGAGCACTTCGGCCTGGGGCTCCCCGGCGACGATGCGTTGCAACGAGGCCAAGCCGCGGGTTTCGACCAACCACCGGACGAAGTGGCCAGCCGTCGCATAGTCCAGGCGCGCGCTATCCGATTGTGCGTACGTCGCCAGCGCGGGCGTGTATGGGTTGAAGGTTCCCTCTCCCTTGACCGCTTCGGCGATCCCCTCGCTCCAAAACCTGTTCTCGAACGATTGACCTCGCGCGACCGCATGTACGAGCTCGTGGTCGATGGCGAACGGTAGCGTGGCCACGGCGTCTTGCTCGCGAAAGTAGCAGCCGAACGGGCTGTTTTCGCAGGGCAGTTGTCCCAGCTCATACAGGTACAGCGAGATTCGCGACGCTCGCTCGACACCCAGCCGTTCCTCGATCGCGCCGACCTGACGATCCACGAGCTCGAGGTCGCCAGCACAAAGCTCGAAGTCGAAGGTGGTGCCGATGCGCGCTCGCTGCGTCTCGTATTGGATCGCAGGAAAGGTGACCTCGGAACAACCCGTCGTCAGCAGGCCCGAGACGACGGCCGTTGCGATGCGGTACGCGTGCGGGCTCACTCGATCCTCCGCCTGACCTGTACCATCGTAGTCGAGCCACGATCGATGGCCACGGATCTCGGCCTGGGGTGCCGATCCGTGGACCGCACCGCTTCCAGACGCACCCTCGCATGCGCGACCTCGGCCGCCCGTCGCTAGGAGTCCGAATCTTCGGGCGGCGCTGGGGGCAGTGCAGCGGCGAGGCCTTCGATCGAATCGAGTGCCTCCTGAAAGTCGATGCTCGCTCGCTCGACCACCCGTGCGTGGCGGCGGCGTGCGAACCACAGCCCGATGAACCCGGTGATGAGCGCGGCGGGAAACCCCACCAACAGGCTCAGCTTGCCCAGGCCGAGCAGGCTCTTGGCGAGTACGGTCGCGGTCAGAAACCCCACCATGCCGCCGGCCGTCATGCCCAGGGAGGCGAAGGTGTTGGCGGTGTTGACGAAGTGCTCGCTGACCTGGACGAGGGTGCCCTCGCCCTGGGCCTCGAAGGTCACGTTGATGTGACGGGCGGACCAGGAGGCGGACTCCTCGTGGATGACGCGCTCGCCAGGGGCACCGAAGAAGGAGTCGAGGCGCGCGAGCATGCGCTCCAGGGTGGGCTTGTCGAGGCGGCGGTCGAGCCAGCGACGCTGGACCACCCGGGTCTGCATGCCTGCGCGACGGGTGGAGGCGGTGGGCTGCAGGGCCAGCTCCGCGGCGGCACGGACCACCAGCGAGCGCTCGATCCCAGCCTCGGATGCGGCCTGTCCCAGCTCGGCCAGGCTGACGCGATCGTTGGACTTGGCCAGCTGCATGGAGGCGGCGCGACCCAAGACGCGCTCGGCCTGCTCGCGGTCGAAGGTCTCGGTGGGTACCAAGGCCTGGTCGTCGACGCGGTCGCTGGCCTTGCTGCCGTCGGTAGGCTCCATGTTCTGTGCTCAACCCGCGGCCGGGCGATGCATTCCGGCCGCGGCCGAGCGTATCGCGTGAGGCCGATGGGCGGAATGGGACTCACCGCTGGGTCGCATACGGGGCGGTGCGGGTCGTGGTGGGTCTGCTGTGGGCGGCAAGTCGACCCCTGAGCGGGATCGGTGCTCCCCGAGGCAGACCGCGCTTCGAGCTCGCATGCATCCGGATCGGTGCGTGGTTGGGGGCAACCCAAGGGGAGCTGTCCGGATCGCGACCCGGTGTCGTGGCGAGCGTGCGGATCCACCGCTCCCACGCGGCTGAGGCCGTCTGGGAGCCGACCCGGCGTCTGGTGGCCGGCGAGCGTGCGGCTGACGATGTCGCCGGGCGACTCCACGGACGGCGCTGCGGTCGGGCCACCGGGCGTGACGGCTGGTCTGGGC
>JAHZJA010000937.1 GCA_022601155.1 Deltaproteobacteria bacterium
CTCGCGGTACACCGCGGGCCTGTGGGCACCACCAATACTGGCGCCCCGCCGGAGGCAACGTGAACACTTCGACCCCTCTCATGAGTGCCCCTCTCACCCTGTGCCTGCTGGCCATCGCCTGCCCGTCTCAGACCGCCCCGGATGCGGCGAAGGCCGACGCCAAGAAGGCCGCAGGCAAGGACGCCAAGAGCACCAAGGCCCCCGACGCCAAGAAGAAGGCAGACGCCAAGGGCGTGCGCGTCGCGGATGCGAAGGCGGGCGCCCCCAAGGACGCCAAGGCCGACCCCGCCAAGAAGGACGCCGGCAGCGCCCCCAAGTACCGCAAGGGCCAGTTTCCGCCGCCCGGAATGTCGGTCGAGGAGATCCAGAAGTTCGCCACCGACGTGGGTGACCCCACGGGCGGCACCTTCTCGCTGGACAAGGCGTTCGAGGGCGATGCGGACCTTGCCGACAAGAGCAAGGGCAAGCTGACCGCGACCTTCGACACCACCATGGGTGCGTTCGACTGTGAGCTGTACGAAGACAAGGTACCGCTGACGGTCGCCAACTTCGTGGGCCTGGCCCGCGGTACCCGGCCCACCTACGACAAGAAGACCGACGACTGGGTCGGCAAGAAGTACTACGACGGCGTCATCTTCCACCGGGTGATCAAGAACTTCATGATCCAGACCGGCGACGCCTCGGGCACCGGACGCGGCAACCCGGGCTACGTGCTGCAGGACGAGTTCGACTCCAGCCTCAAGCACACCGGCCCGGGCATCATGTCGATGGCCAACCGCTCCAAGCCCAACACGGGCAGCACGCAGTTCTTCATCACCGCCAATGCCACCAAGCACCTCGACGGCAAGCACGCCGTGTTCGGCAAGTGCGAGGACAAGGTGCCCGTGGAGATCAGCAAGGTGAAGGTCGACCGCCGTGCTGGCGACCGCCCCTACGAGCAGGTCAAGGTCAACAGCGTGACCATCAGCCGCAAGTAGCCCCGTTCGATGGCCTGCTCGCCAACCGCGGGCAGGCCGTCATGGGCACGAACTTCCGGGCAACGGTCGAGCCCGCGGCTCATCGCGCGATACCGACGACGCGCCAGCGACCGAACTTCTTCTCGAGCATCAGCACCAGGTACTCGCCCTGGATCTTGCTCAGCCCGTAGACACGAGCGTTGCCCTCTTGCACCCCGGCCGGGACGCTGCCGAACACCTTGCGCAGCCCCGAAGCCGTGTAGACCTTGGCCGCCGTCGGCTTGCCCGCATCCTTGGCCTCCTCGGCCATCACGCCGAGGATCTCGGTCAGCTCGGCCCGGGTCCGCGCCACGATGGTCTCACCCGAGTAGAACGGAATGCTGGAGCGCGCGGCGAGCTTGTCCGCCTTGCCCTGTTGCAGCAGCTTCATCCACTCGCGGGCGGCTTTCTTGGCCTGGGGATCGTTGGCCAGCGTCTCGGGAGGAGGCTGGAGCTGCTCGGGATCGGGCTTGGGGGGAGGAACGACCACCACCTTGTGCTCACCATCGCCACCACCGGAGCCGCCCGAACCACCCGACTTGCCGGGTGCCCGCGGAGCCTGACCACCCGCGCCGGGGGGGACGGCACCAGGGGGCACCGCCGACGGCGGCACGGAGGGCCCGGTCGCGCCTGGAGGCAGCTGCGGGCCATCGGGGACGTCGGGAGCGGGGTTGCGCTTGGGATGGGCGTGAGCGTGGCCGGCGTGACTGCCCCCCGAGGATGGCCGCCGGGCGAGCCGCTCTCCGCCGCCCTTGCCGGCACGAACCTCGATGCCGGGATCGGGCCTGTCGCCCTGCCCTGCATTGTCCAAGATGAACGGATGCGCGCCGAACGTCCCGCACGCCCGCGCATCCCGGTGGAAGGCCCAGTGCATGTACACCTTGCCGTTGCCGCTGCGAATCGACGCGGGGGGATCGGGGTACGGGCCTGCGGCGTACACGATCTCGCGGGCCGCAGCGTCGAAGGTGGTGTTGCCCGAGTAGCGGACGGTGATCACCTTGTCGATGCGACCGTCGGTGTCGAGCACGATCTCGACGCGAGTCCATAGCTCGAAGTCGTTGAGGCTGTGCTTGCGCCCGCGCGAGTCTTGCTGGTCGAGGAAGCCCCACGCCCACGCTTCGTGGATCTTGCGGTGCATCTGCGCGATGTAGCGAGCGAACGGGTGCTTGCGGGAGCGCAGCGCGGTCTGGTTGCCCACCTGCACCTCGGGCACCATGTTCTCGAGCGGCGACTGCCACGAGGCGCGGGCGTCATCCCACACGCCCTTGCGCTTGCTCTGCTCGCGCGCCTCCATCCGCTTCTTGGCGTCGGCGGTCTTGCCGAACAGAGCGTCGAGATCCTTGTGGGCGAGCTTGAAGCGATAGCGGGGATCGGTCTGGGTGATCCGCGCCTGGCGTTCCTGGGGAGCGAGGCTGGCTTGCTTGCTCTGCTCGGGACGCAGCGCGCCATCGTCGGCCGCATCGGCCAGCGCCTCGTTGGCCTCCTGCGCCATCGTGTGCTCGCGGTACTCGAGCTCGCGCATGGCCAGCATGCTCTGCTGCTGGGGGTCGTTTTGCTCCGGACGCTGGTTTTCCTGGCTCGGCTTGACGTCGGGCGCCTGGCGGTCGAGCCGGCTCTCCTTCTGCTCGTCCTGGGCGATGACGTCTTCGTTGGCCGTGCCCACATCGGGCTGATCGCTGGCCTCGAGCTGTGACGCCTGCGTCTCGATCGCATCGCGCTCGAGGTTGGTCACCCGAGCACGGGTCTGCTCCTGCACGTCGCGATTGATGTTGGACAGATACTCGACGTCATCGGGCGCCTCTTTTTCGTCGAGAGCATCGGGCTGCTCGACCATCTTGAGGCGCTCGAGCACGAAGTCGGGCTGCTGTTGGGGCGGCTCGGGTTCCGGCTCGGGCTCGGGCTCCGGCGGTGGCTCGGGCTCCGGCTCCTTTTCGGGCTCGGGCTCCGGCGGCTCGGGCTCCGGCTTCGGCCGCTTGGGCTTGGGCGGAAGCGGCTCGATCTCCGGAACCGGCAGGTCCGGCCGCGGCGGCTCGCTCTTCGGCTCGGGCGTCGGCAGATCGTCCCGCAGCTCGAGAAAGGTGACCTCTTCCTTCTTGTCGTCCTGACGGTGGATCTTGGCGTCCATCAGCATGCCGATGCCGACGAAGCCACCCCAGTTGATCGCCGCAGAGCCCAGCACGCACACAGCGAGCACGGTCAACGAGCGGCGACGGCGCAAAGCCACGTCCCAAGGGTAGCCGACCCGGCTACCCCTCACCATCGATCGGGGATGTGCGGGCCCTTCGCGAGCAGATGGCACCTGCGACGAGCGGCGGGACATGCAGCCCTCTTCGAACGCACGGACGGGTGTCTAGGGCCTGTGCCCGGAACGGACCACGGTGCCTGCATCCAACGTGGCGCCGCTCGCACGACGCGCGACTGTATCCATGCACTGAGGCGGCGGCAGCGAGCCACCGCCTCGGACACCCGTAGCGATGACTCAGTGGAGTCGGCGATAAACGCCGACGACCTTGCCCAGCACGTCGACCGCCCGGAACTCATCGCGATGGACGTAGATCGGGTTCATCGAGGTGTTGGCGGGCTCGAGCCGAACGCGATCCCCCTCGTGGAAGAACCGCTTACAGGTCGCCTCGCCCTCGATCATGACGACGACGATCTCGCCCTCGGTGGCGGTGCTCTGCTTGCGCACGAAGATGTAGTCGCCGTCGAAGATTCCGGCTTCGATCATGCTTTCGCCGCGAACCACCAGGCCGAAGACCTCCTTGGCCTTCACCGCGCCGAGGAAGTAGCGGTCGACGACGACACGGTCGATGACGTTCTCCTCGGCGAGGATCGGATCGCCAGCGGCGACGCGTCCGAGGATTGCGACCTCCATGTCGTCCCGATTGGACTCGGTGGTGGACTTGTCGGCGAAGTCCACGGGGCGCAGCGCACGGCTCTTGAGTTCCTCACGGATGAGGTAGCCTTTGCGTTCGAGCGCTTTGAGGTGATCGTTGACCCCGTTGGTCGAACGAATACCCATGTGCTCGCCGATCTCGCGGAGGGTTGGCGGGTAGCCACGGTCGGACAGGCAGTCGCTGATGTATTGCAGCGCTTGCCGTTGCCGTTGGGTGAGGGCAGGTCGCACGAGCGATCTCCTTGGGTCGACGGGGTGAGTGAGGAGATCTCCGGGGTGAGGAGATCGTCGACCAGGGGCGCCACAAGGGGCGATGGGTAGGGTGAGCGGGCGTTACGCCCAAACGAACGTTCAGTTGAGCGCGCCTGGCGCTCATACCTGAACACGTGTACTGCAATACTGCCTCATCGGTCAAGCGATGCCAAAAAAGACGCGAGCCTAGACACCCCTGCGAGGCCGAGGAGACGGCCGGCCGACGCGCCGATGCGCCCGAAACATGAAGCGCGGGTCGGCGCGTGTCATGCTCGGAACAAGCAGGCCCCGGCCCGTGTCGGGTCCCCTACCGGAGAACATCCGTATGCAGCTCCTTCTACGCGCCATCATCACTGGCTTCGGCTACAAGCTCGGCGCCGAGATCGGGCGTTACGTCGCGACCCGCATCGGACTGGTCGACAAGCAGCAGGCCAAGACCGAGGAGGCCGAGGAGGATCTTCCCGACGGCCTGCCCATCACCCCACCCGGTGGTGAAGGCGAGACCGAAGAAGACGGCGAAGCCGAAGCGCAGCGCGTCGGCGAGATCGACTTCGACAACTGAGTCCTCGGGCGGCCCCCGCTGTCCGCTCACCGACGGACCGCGACCAAAGCGATGCGTTCCCCCTCCTGAGACGGGCGTAGTGACCAGCCGCTACGAACCGAAGCAAGGCTCCCGAGGCGTTGTCCCCCCGTGATGAGGACCCACGCCACGAAGCGAGGCCCCCGTCCGCGCGCCATCCCATGACGACCAGCCGCCGCATCCTGTGGCGAAGGCCTCTACACGTCGTCCCGTCCGAGCGAGAGCAGACCCCGTCCCTACTGCGCCGACTCGTCCTCGGGCTCGGACCCTGACGGCTCTTGGTCGCCCTTGTCGTTCTTGTCGTCCTTGTTCCGGCGAATCTTGGCGTCTTGGCGGGTGATCTCGGGCTGCGCCCGACCGTCGCCATCTTTGGAGAACTTGACCTGCATGTTGACGTCGATGGTCAGCCCCGCGATGACCTCTTGCAGCAGGTCGGCGGCATCCATCTTGTCGAGGAAGTTCCGCATCTCGGCGGACACGATCCGGATGAACTCCTCTTTGGTCGCCTGGGTGACGCCCGTGACGAGCCCCTGACCCCGGCGAAACGCCGACTCCGGATCGAGCAACCCAGTCAGCTGCTCGCCCAACCGCGAGAAGCGATGGCGCTGCTCGCGAGGGTTGTCGTCGTCCTCTTCGGGACCGTCGTCGGGTTCGTCCGCCATCGTCGGGAAGCTAGAGCACCCGTCGGTTTGATTCCACACCTGTACGACCACGCAACGGGCCAACCCTGCGACCGCAACACACACCGTCAACCGCGCGCTATCGCTTGTTTTCGACCCGCCAGGGGGTGTTGTTTGGGCCTCCTACCGGGACGATCACCCTACGAACCGGGCGACAGGGGGGTTCGCACATGCGACAGCCCGCGGGCCGAACGGCTCAAATCGGGCGAATTTCGAGCAAAAAACGGGTGTGAAACTACGTACGCGGCTTTGCGACCCCTAGGGGAGAGGGGCTTTTCAAGCGGTTTCGGAATGTGCTAGGCACCGCCCCGCGTCGACGAAGCGTTCCCGACCTGCCTTTCGAGACGTTTTTGGCCGACGGTCCTTACTCCACTATCCTCTCCGCACACTTACCTACATCAACTTACCTCAGCACCTGTTGACGTACATGATGTAGGACCCGCCGGAGTCCCGGACGGACCCACGCCAACCCAATCGCCCAAGGTTCTCTCAATGACCGCGTATTACATCGGTAACCTCTGCGCCGCCCTCGTGACGGTGGGTCTTCTGGTCGGGACCCTCCGCTTTACTCGGCGTCTGAGCTGAAGCCGGCCCCTGGGGCATAGACCCCAGGCCACACACGGGCCGCCATCGCTGGCCCGCCCCCGCCCTTCGCGATGCTCCCGTGACCGAGCCTCCAAAGCGCAACACGGGCGCGTTCCTAGTTACCGGCGACAAGACGGAGGCCGAGGTACGAGCCGGACGCTCCCTCAGCCGCCTGAGCCCGCAGGACCTCAACGAGATCATCCTGTTGGTGCGCGGCGACTCCGTCGTCGACTGGCATCGGCTGGCGATGCGCAGCGAGGAGGACGTTCGCCGTCTGTTGCGGGTCAACAGCTTCGACCCCGACGAGCCCGAAGACATGCTCCGGCTCGAGCGCCTGCGCGATCAGGCCGTCGAGTACATCGGTCGCTCGCTCAACCTCCGGCTCGATCCGGTCGTGGGCACCGAGACCCCCGCCCACGAGCTCCCCCTGCTGGCGTCCAGCCGCGGCAAGCATCAGCGCCATGCCTGCGTGCTGCTCAAGGTGATGCACATCATGTATCACCTCGACGCTCGCGAGCTGCGGACCGAGCTGCCCATCGCCGACCACGTGCTGTTCGCGGCCGTCGAGCGTAGCGTCGGCCAGCTGTTCGAGGCGCTGCGCGAGAGCGGCGTCCCCGTCGTCGAGTTCGCCTGGTCCCGCAAGTCCAAGGAGTCGCTGGTCACCAAGCTGCTGGTCAAGCGCGAGTCCAATGCGGCGCGCGTGTTCGATCGCTTGCGCTTTCGCCTCGTGGTGGAACGCGAGGCCGACATCATCCCCACCCTCAACCTCATGTTGCGGCGGTTCATCCCGTTCAACTACGTGGTCCCGGGGCAGACCGACAACACCCTCGTCGAAGTCGCTGCGCTCGAGAAGCGCGCCGACCGATTTCGCCGTGTGCTCGTCGATCCCGACCGCGAGACACCGCCCGCCAACGAGTTCTCGGGTGAGGGCTACCGGGTGCTCAACTTCATCGCCGACCTCCCGGTCCGCGTGGATCGCCTGCTGTCGGGCCCGACGGACACCCCGCTGGCACCGCCAGGGAGCGTGGTGTTCGTGCTGACCGAGTTCCAGGTGGTCGACCGCAAGCGACGTGAAGCCAACGAGCAAGGCGAGCGGTCCCATGCCCAGTACAAGCACCGCCAGTACCAGCGGGTCCGCGAGCGCTTGCTACGAGGGCCCAAGGACACCAGCCGCCAAGGCAACAAGGGCCGATAGTCCCCGCGCTCACGAGTCGTGCTCAGGGCACGACTTCTGTGGGCTGCTCCACGACCACCGCCCACACGACCGTCGTGCGGCGTGGACGACAACGCTCGGCATCACAGGTCACGTACTCGACCAGGCCCTCCACGCTGTAGCGACCCGGCTGGGCGGGCGCGACGAACCGGGCCCGAATGCGCGGCTGCTGAGCGAGCGGGTCGACCACATCACGCATGGCCAGGCGGGTCTCGGGCAGGCCGACTGCGGTCGACGACAGCCGCACCATCAGGGGCATCCGCGGCGCCGGCGTGTCGAGGATCGTCATCGACAGCTCGCCCGCATCACCCGGCGCCATCGTGGGCGGCACGGTCACCTGCACCCTTCCATCGAACCCTAGGCCCAGCCGCTGGGCCGCGAGGAGCACGGACAAGGCATGGGCGGCCGCGACCGGAGCGAGCACGCGCCGATGATAGCTCACCGTCGCGGGCATCACGGGGCAATGGGCTCCCCGATGCCGACCAATGTGACATGCTCGGTCCGTCCACTGTGGCCGACCCCAACGACAACGCGTGGGAGCAGGACACCCAATTCAGTGCGGAAGTCGGCGAGACCCTGCCGGCCGCCCCCCGCACCAGTCCAGCCGCAGATCCCGTACGCGTGGGCCGATTCGTGATGCTCGACCGCATCGGCGCCGGTGGCATGGGTGTGGTCTATGCGGCCTACGATCAGCAGCTCGACCGCAAGATCGCCATCAAGCTCCTCCATGGCGGCGGCCAAGGCGAGCAGGCCCAGGCCCGGATCATGCGGGAGGCCCAGGCGATGGCTCGGGTCTCACATCCCAACGTCGCCGCCGTCTACGAGGTCGGTACGCACGAGGGCTGCGTGTTCCTGGCCATGGAGCTCGTCCGTGGCCAGACCATCACGCAGTGGCGAGAGCAACGACCCCGCACCATCGAGGAAATCGCCGAGGTCTTCTGTCAGGCGGGGCGTGGTCTGGCCACCGCCCATGGAGCCGGCCTCGTCCACCGCGATTTCAAGCCCGCCAATGCGCTGGTCGGTGACGATGGCCGCGTGCGCGTGCTCGACTTCGGGCTCGCGCGCCCGGGCCAGACCGCTGGGGTGCGGCGAACCGCCGTCCCCGGCGACATCGAGCGCCACGACAACCTGAGCACCGAGCTGACGCGTGAAGGTCAGCTGGTCGGCACCCCCCCTTACATGGCGCCCGAGCTGTTCAGGGGTGCCATCGCCGATCCGCGCTCGGATCAGTTCGCGTTCAGCGTCGCGTTGTTCGAGACCGCCTTCGGCCGACGCCCCTTCGCCGCCGAGAACCTCCCTGCCCTCGCGGCCGCCGTCTCGGCGGGCCGACCGGCGACCGTCCCGCTCCAGACCCCAAAACAGCGCTGGATCCATGCCGTCATCATGCGAGGGCTGGCGACCGATCCCGACGATCGCTACCCATCCATGGACGCGCTGATCGAGGCGCTCGGATCGGTGCCACGCCGCCGCACCCCCGTGTGGTTGGCCGGAGGCATCGTGGGTCTGACCGCTTTGGCGGGGGCCGGGGCCTGGGCACTGCGGGCCGATGCCCCGGACCTGCCCGGCTGTGAGATGCCGCTGTCGCAGGTGGAGTGGGACGACACGCGGCGCACTCGCTTGGGCACCGCGATGGCACCGAACAACGCGAGCGCGGGTGAGCGGGTCACCGCGTGGGTCGACGACTACGTCGAGCGATGGCAGGCCCATGCCTCGCAGGTGTGCGCACCCCAGCCGACGGCCGAGCCCGAGGTCGTGAAGTTGGTTCGCGCGCAGCGACAGTGCCTCGGCGTGCGCTCGGCCGAGCTCGCGAGCTTGCTGACCGCGATCGAAGCCGCGCCCCCCGATACTCAGGCCGGCGCCTCACGAGCGCTCCACAGCCTCCACCCGCCCGTGCGGTGCATGGAGCCTTCCCACCTCGCCGCGCTGGAGCCCGGCATTGACCCCGCCCCGCTGCTCGATCGCGTGATGCAGATCCGGCTCGAGCTCGGCGCTGCGCAAGCCTGTCACGACCGGGGAGACGCCTCGGGAGCCGTGGTCATCGCCCGTCAGGCCCGGCGCGAAGCCGAGGGTATCGACGTCCCCTCGTTGCGAGCGCATGCGATGTTCGTGGTCTCGTACATGCTGTTCGCGTCTGGCTCGGGCCCCGAGGCCTACGCCTTGGCCGAGGAGGCCAACTTCGCCGCCGCTGCGGGAGACGACGGTTTTCGCAAGGTGCTCAACCTCGCCTGGCTGGCCATCGTCGCCGACCTACTCGGTCGCGACGAGGATGCCGTGGCCGCCAAGGCCCAGGCCGACGGCGAGGCCAAGTCCCTGGCCCCGGATCCCGAGCTCGAGGCGTGGTTCGCATTCTTCGAGGGCACCGCACTGGGCCTCCCTTCTCCCGAGCGGATCGGTCGGCTTCGTCGCTCCGTCGAGCTGTTCGCGCAGGTCTATGGTGACGACAGCCAGGAAGTGGTCGGCACGGCCCACAACCTGGGCGAGGCACTCATCGATGTCGGTCAGCTCGACGAGGCCTACACCCTGCTCGACCAACGTCGGCAGCTGCTCGAGCGAGAGCTGGGGGCCAACGTCAGCCACGTCGTGTGGGAGTACGCCAGCCTCGCGCGCATCCGAGCCGAGCAAGGCCGGCTGGACGAAGCGATTGCGCTCACCGACCGAGCCCTGGCCAACGCCACGGCGGGCGCTCCCGACAACGAGCGGGTTCGGGCCGTGGCACTCGAGATGCGTGGGGCGATCGAGGCCCAGGCGGGCAGGGCCGACGCGGGCATCGCCTCACTGCGCACCGCGCTTGGGCACTACGAGACCGAGACCCCCAATCCCCACGAGGCAGCAAAACTGCGGGTGCAGATCGGGCTGACCCAGCTCGCGCGGGGCAACGTGGCCGAGGCCCGCACCGAGCTTCGTGCCGCCGAGGCCAGCCTCTCCGAAGTCCTCAGCCTTCGAGAACTCCGCGCCCACCAACTCCACGGTGTGCTGACGACTCTGAGCGCCTGGGCCTGCTTCGAGCTGGGCGATTCCGCCGACGCCGCCGTGTTGCTCGAGCGGCTGGGCGACGAGGACGTCGAGGGGGTCACCGCCTACCTCCGCCTGCGGGTGGCCGAGGCGGGTGGAGCGCCCGACCCGGCGTTGCGTGCCGAGGCGGTCGCTCAGCTGGCGCTTCCACGGCCCGCCACCGATCGTGACGTACGCTGGCGAGCGCTCCGAGAGCGAGCCACGACCTGGATGGCTGGCCCTCCCGCCCAGGACCCTCCGAGCACGCCGGTCGGCGATGTGCAGCCGCCCGGCTGACCGTGCTTGGCCCAGAGCCCGGCTCGACACCAGGTACGGCGATGCCAGCGGCCGTCACCCATCGGCGCCACCGCGGGCATGCTCGACACGCTGCTTCACGACTCGCCACGACACACCACCGTCATGGTCTCGGCCTCGAGCTGCGCCAGCTTGCGTGTCCACAGCGCGCTCATCAGCTTCGAGACGCCGATGGCGTTCATTGGATTGTACGGCGCGCCCTCGCGGAGCTCGGTCATCACGTAGCGACGCAACGCCGCGGGCGAGTCGAACCGTGGGCAGTCGATGAGCCCCTTGATTCCACGAGCTCCCTCCCGCGACCACCACTCGCGCCCCAGGGGCAACCAGGCCGCGGCGCAGCAAGTGCATCAGGGTCACGTGACCGCCGATGGCGTTCTGGCAGATGGTCTTTTCGATCGTCGTGCCCTGCCACTGCACCGCCTCGTGGTCCTTGCCGAACACCACGCCGCCGGCCCGCAGGAACACCACATCCCGACATCGATCTCCAACTCATCTCCGGTCACTCCGTCGCCAACCTCACCCAACGCGAGGCCGATGTCGCGATTCGGTTGGCGCGCCAGGCTCCCGACCACCTCATCGGTCGCAAGCACGCGCAGGTGTTCTACGCCGTGTACGGAAGTCATGAGCTCGTCGAGCGCATCGGTGAGGACGCCCCCTACGAATCTCATCCGTGGCTTTCGTGGGACCTATCGGTGGGACGGGGCAATGACGTGTGGCTCGAGCGCCATGCCCCACGAGCCCGCATCGTCGGTCGCATCGAACGCATGCCAGTGATGAGCACCGCCGTCGAGGCCGGCTGGGGCCTGATGATCTTGCCGTGCTTCGCGGGCGACCCCAATCCGCGGCTGCGTCGGGTCGGCGACTACCTCGAGGGCGGGGCGCACATCTGGGTCCTCACCCATGCCGCGCTGCGCGGCTCGGCGCGCGTCCGTCAGTTCGTCGGCCTGGTCGGCACCCTCATCGAGCGCGACAAAGACCTCATCGAAGGTCGCTGCGGCTGATCCCCAGGCAAACGGACGCGACCACGCGACACAGCCGGGCCTGGGGCACTCGTCCGCCCCGACCACGCACGACCCGATGCTCGGGCGCGCGACCATCTCCAGCGCCCCGTCTCAACCCAGCTGCGACCAACGGCTCACGCGATTGCGGCCGTGTTCCTTGCAGTAGTACAGCGCCTGATCGGCGCGCTCGAGCAGCTCGTTGCAGTCGCTGCCATCGGCCGGGAATTCCGCCACCCCCATCGAGACCGTCACGTTGAAGTTGCCGTGCTCGGAGGTCATCGTCATGTCACCGATCTCCTTGCGCAGCTCGTTGGCGAAGTGCTCCGCGCCCTCACCGTCGGTGTCGGGCAGCACCAGCACGAACTCCTCTCCGCCGTACCGCGCCACGATGTCCACGCGCCGCGAACGTCCCGCAAACACGGCCGCCGTTCGACGCAGCACCGCATCACCGACCGGGTGGCCGTAGGTGTCGTTGACGCTCTTGAAGTGGTCGATATCCGTCAGGATGACCGCGTAGCGCTGGCCGGTACGCTCGGCCAATGCGTGCAGCTGGTCCATGCGCTCGCCGAACGCACGGCGGTTGTTCAGCTGCGTCAGTCCATCGGTCGTGGCCCGCTCTTCCATCGACTGGTACATCCGGGCGTTTTGGACGCTGACGCCGACCTGGTGGCTGATCACGCGCAGCATGTCTCGTGTTTGCGTGGGGTACTGCTGCGGACGGGACGACGCCAGGGTGATCGCACCCAGGACCTGATCACCCCGCTGCAGCGGCAAGACCAGCAGACTCGCCGCGCCCCGCATCCGCGTGCGAGGTGTGAACACCACCGTATCGGCGTCGACCAGGTCGCCGTTGGCCGGCATGTGGTGACGGTTCTTGATCGCCATGCCCACCAGCGAGCCCTCGCCGACGAAGCGCAGATCGGTCAGCCGCGTTGCGAGCTCGGACCACGGCGTGGTGTCCCCCTGTGGAGCCGCCGGCACATCCACCGCCACCACCTCGTGCTCGTGCCCGTCGTCCACCGCCCGGGAGATCACGGCCAGGTCGTAGCCCGCGATGGCTCGCAGCGCGGCAAAGCTCTTGCGGTGCACCTCGTCCACCGTGAGGGCCTCGTTGAGCAGCTCCGATGCCCGGTAGAACTGTTCTTGCTCGTACTTGCTGCGCTCCACGGCCGTGAACACCCGCTCGTGCTCCACCACGCGAAGGATGTGTGCCGCCGCCTTGGCCAGCACTTCCTCTTCGGCGTCGGAGAACGGACGATCGCCCGTCCGGTCCGCACACAGCACTCCGCGCAGCGTGCCCCCATCGCGTAGCGGCAGCACGCACAGGTCCGTCACACAGTCGGGCCCTTGGTAGTACGGCGGCAGTCGCTTGCCCCCCAGCGCACGCAGCCGCAGCGGCTTGGGATCGGCCAATACCGAGGTCAGCAATCCCGGCCCTTCGATGAGCTTGGACTGCACCACCATGTCGCTGACCGTGGACATCTCCTTGATGACCAGCCGCGGGTGACGGCGCCCCTTGGCCGACGGGTCGGGCTCGTCGCACCACAGCAGCGTGCACGTGTGCAGGCCCAACGCCGAGCGCAGCAGATCGACATTGTGGAACAGCTGCTCGTGGATACTCTCCACCGCCGCATGGGCCATGCGCAGCTCCTCCTCGTCGCGAGCCCGCACTCGACTCTCGGGCGGAAGCGCCGCGGAGATCAATCGAAAGTCGCGAGCCTCCTGGCGGATGCCATCGAGCGTGCGGCGAACCGTGTCGTCGTGCCCGCGTCGCAGTCGTCGTACCAGGCTCGTGAGCACCAGCAGGTTGCCCGCGGCAAAGAACCCAATCAGGGTCAGGTGGTAGGCCGACAGTGCGAACCCGTGCTCGGCGATCGTGCGCCAGCTCGTCAGTCCCTCCAGTGCGACCGCCGCCAACAGCCACGCGACTGCCGTCACGCGGTGGCGATGCACCACCATCAAGAACGACACCAGTGCGTAGACCAGCGGATACAGGAACGATCGCGGCCCGCCCGTCGCTGCGGTCAAGAAGTAGACCGCCGTCAGCAACAGCAGCCCCAGCTCCAGCTCGCCCCACACCGTCGCCGAGCCCGGTGACACTCCCGGCTCCGGCCACACCTCGCGCGACACCGCCAGCATCAGCGTCAGCCCGAACATCGTGACCACCGACAGCGGCAGCATCTCGCCGCGCCACAGTGCCGGACCGGACACCAGCCCCAGCCCCAGCAGCGGCCACAGTCCCAGCAGCACCAGCAGTGCCCAGCGCTCGCCGAGCCGGCGCCGCACCAGAAACATTCGTCGCGCGACCGCTCGCATCACTCGCTCCGCGGTGCGGCCTTGGGCCGCTGCACCTCGAAGACCACCTCGCCCGCGCGGACCAGGTTCAGGTCCTCACGGGCGATGCGCGCGACCTCGCGCGGGTCCTGCTTGAGCGCCTGGATCTCGGACTGGATCAGCCCAATCTCCTCGCGCAGCTCGGCGTTCGCCGAGATCAACGCATCTCGCTCCGCGCGTACCCGCGCCAGATCTTCCGAGCTGGTCACCAGCTCGAACCGAGACGGCCAGTAGGCAATGATTCCCGCCACAACGGCGGCCAACAGGATGCGGTTGACCCAATGCATCGACGCCGACCCACGCTACCCAGCTCGCCACGCACGGCCAAAAAACCGTCCGCCACCCCACCCTCCCATGGCCTACTAATCACACCTTCACCTACACGAGGTTCAAGATCCAGCCTGCTTCCGCATCGGCGGTTCGCGCTCCGAGGCGCCCAGACCGACGAGGGCTCGGCTCAGGTCCTGTCTGCCTCGATGTTCGGCTCGCCGCCGCGCGTTGGTCCCAGTCCTTGGTGGGGCGTTGTCTCGAGCGCGGTGAGGCCATCCTACGGGGCTCACCCCGTTCGACGTCCATTGCGAGGTGGATTCCAGGCGCGACAGCGAAAACGGCGGAGCGTCCTGGCTGCGCCCTTCCACGCGCGGCCGAGGTTGCTGGAGGATGACCGCATGGGCACGGCCTCTTGGCGGGGTACTCGCGCCCCTATCGGACGACGAACCACGGGCTGTGGCCCCGCGGCGCCCACGTGTGAACGACCGCGATGCATCCGCGATGGCCTGCCTCCGCGGTCCTGTTCAGCCAGCGGCCTCGACCCACCTCCGCGCACCACCCAGGCCCGCTTCCGCCAGTAACCCCGACCCAAGCTCGCCCCCGCCAGCGACCGACCCGCCTGAGCCAGCAGCCCAGGCTCGCCTCCACGAGCCGACCCACACTCGCCGCCACGAGCGACCACCGCCCGCTTCCGCCAGCGACCCCGACCCGCCTCCACGAGCAGCCCACACTCGCCTCCACGAGCGACCACCACCCGCTTCCGCCAGCCACCCCGACCCGCCTGAGC
>JAHZJA010000938.1 GCA_022601155.1 Deltaproteobacteria bacterium
CACTTCGCCGCGCAGCCCGGGCCTCAGTCGCGCGGCGTGGTCGGGGTCGACCATGGCGATGAGCTGGATGTTGGCCGGAGGCGGTGCGCCGTCGGTCGGGGTCTGGCGGTCTTCGGCCATGTAGCTGACCGTGGTGACCCCGAACGTGGCCCACTGCTCGGTGCGGTCGCCCCAACGAAAGCGCACGGTGTCGCCTGGGGCAGGGGTGGGCTTGGCATCGGCGGGAAAGCTGACCTGCAGCTGCAGTGGTGCGTCGCGGTGGCCGACGACCGCGACCAGATCGCCGGGCCGCACGGCGTCGCCGATGCGTCGAGCTGCGAGCAGCACCTCTCCCGCCGCGCTGGTCCGCAGCGCGCCTGCCCGCGCCCGGACTTGCTCGGCCCGCAGTGAGGCCACCGCTTCGGGGACAGCGGCGGCAAACCGTAGCTCTCGTGGAAACCGAAGGTAGTCGACCAGTCGGGCCTGTGCGCGGGCCCGGGTCGCGGCCAGGTCTGCACGCGATGCACCTCCACCGATGGAGGCGACCAAGGCACCGGTCTCGACGGCGGTGCCGACCGGCGCTGTCCATTCCAATGTGCCCTCGCGGCTGGCTCGGATCACGGTGGCGTTGGCGGGAACCACCTGGCCGGAGCCGCGCTTGTCCTTGCCGACGGGAACCGCGAGGAACAGCCCCACGAAGATGAACACCACTGTGACCGCACCCGCGGCGAGGGCACGACCGGTACGCCGAGGCATCACCTGCGCTCGATCTCCGGCCTCCCGCTCCACCCGGGCCATTGCCGCTTCTTCACGAAACTCCATAGCGAACGCTCGCAACGTAGCAGACCGATCGCGATCGGGAAGTGCCTCGATGCACGATTTATTTTTTCGTTTTTTCCGTGATCCGTTTGGAGATTCGCATGGCTCCCTCTCACGAAGGCCCCTTGTCGTGTGGCCTCCAGGTGGTAGCGATGTCGGCACAAATCGAGTTTGGTGCGTTGGGAGGAGCGATTCCTCTATTGCAGGCCGCGGTGTCGGATGAACGTGTCCAAGTGGTCACGCTCGGTGTCGATAGGAAGTGGCGATACCAGCACATTGCGTCGCGGTGCACGGCGGGGTGGAACCCGTTTTGTTCGGAGGTCTACGTCTCGGTGAACTCGGCGCTGGATGGGTACTGTCGGCAGCCAGGGGCCGATGTCCGCGATCACAACGAGAACGACGACCTCGCCAGTGAGGCCGCGTTCATGGCCCACGACTATCTGCATATCTGGTCGCTGCACGAGCTCCGTGACATCGACGCGTCGCTGTTGCCCGGTGCCGGACAGATCACGGCCGATAACCTCGAGGCCAACGTCGCGTGGATGTTGGCCACCGAGGCGGTTGCCACGGTGGGTCTGGACTACTGGTTTCTGTCGCAGCGCGGCTTTCGAGACCGGCTGGATGCGGGCAGCCTGCTGACGACGCTCACCGTTTCCTACGAGTCGTCGATGTCGCGGGAGTACCACCAGTACCGGCCCGACCTCGAGGTGATGAGCCCCGGGTTTCTCTCGGAGATCGCCACGTTCTACTGTCACGGTGCCTTCGCGGGGTTCTCGGTGTCCGATGTTCGGCGAAGCCCCGCCACGCTGCGTTGGCTGCGACACGAGGTGAGCTACGGCGAGAAACAGCGAATCTATACCCGCCAGTGGCTGCGCCACCTCGCCGGCCTGCCCCCAGTCGCGATCGGAAGACTCGGAGGTCCGGTGCAGCTGCCATCTCGGTTCGAAGACGTGCTGGCCGAGCTGGGACGGCGGCTGTGGCGTCTGGTCGTCGAGGGCGATGGGGGACGACGCCCTACCACCGTTGACCGGGAGGCTTGGCGCGGGGCACCGCGCGAGTTCGCCGACTTTCGCTACGACAACGTGCTGGCGATGTCACCGGACGAGCTGGCGAAGGTGGTCAAGGACGGCGCGTTCGAGCGGGTCTCGGCGCCGTACCTGGTGGAGCAGATCCTTCGCGCGCGGCGGTGCCCCGATGATGAGCCGTCGCAGCTGGCGATGGGCCACGTGGTGGGACGCGGCGAGCCGAGCCTCGCCCTGTGGGCCGCCCAGCAGCTTCCCCCGCTCGAACATCCCCACGCAACCTGCGGCCCGCGGGAGCTGTTCATCCTCGGCTAGGAGACGATCATGAACCAACTATCGCAGCTCAATTCCACTGGTGGTGCGCCATGGCTCGTGGGGATACCGACCCGCGAGGCCGACTTCGTGGCCAGCGAGCCGCAGTATCAACGCTTCGCGCGACAGGTCGACCTGTCCGCCATCCCCGTGTTCGCAGCGGCCCCTCGTGATGGGGTCACCGATCCGTGCCTGGGGTGGGCGGACGCCCAGCGGGCGCCCCATGCTCCGTCGTCGCGATGCCCCGGCAGTGGCCGTGCGATCTTCTTCGAGGGTCACTACCTCAAGGGGGTGGGCCGAACCCACTTTGCGTGGAATTGGAACGTCCGCAACTCCACGATGCACGGGACGGGGCACCTGGCCGCGTCGGGGGCGGTTCGAGAGCTGCTCATCAGCGACTACCTCGAGGCGGCGGGGTCGGGGTCCACCATCGTGCCGTGTGTCGCGATCTTGGTGCGCGACATGGAGTCCGAGTTTGCGCGGCCGTGGTGTCGCTATGCCGATGAGGAGAACATCGCGCTGGCGCCGGTCGATCGCACGGTGCAGGCCATCTCGGTCAAGCCGGGCGGGTTCTTGCGCTGGTCGAACATCATCCACGAGCTGCTGCAGACGGACGTGGGCACGGGGGCGCTGATCGAGCCGTTGGAGCTGCTGTACCGCGGGCTGGGTGGAGGAGGAGCCGACGATGGTGTCACGCCGCGGGCGATCTGCGAGTTGATCACCGCGGCGATCGAGCGAGGTCTGGCGAACTTCGAGCGGCTGTACCACCACGGGGTGTACTGGCACTCGTTCAACAACAACTCCACCCTCGACGGTCGGTTCCTGGATCTCGAGCTGGCCTCGGTGCTTGGGGAGGGACACCCCTGCGGGCTGCGCTACAGCGAGACCAAGCAGGCATCTCCCGACCGGATCGCGGGCCTGGGGGTCGTGCCCGGTGAGGAGTTGGCGTTCTTCGTCCGACAGACGCGGCAGTCGATTCAGGAGGTCATTCGGGTGTTGACCGCGGCGGCGGGGGCCGAAGGCCGTGGCTCGACCAGCCGTGACTATCTGGCGACGTTGGCGGACGGCATGCGCGACGTGTGTGCGGCAGAGCCGATGGTTCGCACGTCGGAGGATGCGCTCGCTCGGCGTCTGGGCGCGATGTGGGGTCGTCACGGCGGTGATCGGGCGGTGATCGACGACTGCGCGCAGCGGATCTGCGCGGAGTACCTCGACGATGCTCCGGCCGCTCACCTCGACGACGGAGGACAGGCATGTCCGCACTACGACCTGGCGAACCCGGAACCGGGAGTGAGAGCGCGGGTGTTGTATCCCGAGGCCTCGTCGGGGCCGCCCCGTGATGCTCGCGCCATCGCGGCCCGTGACACGTTCAACGACGCGCTGCGTCAGCTCGACAGCACTCGCTCCAGCGCACAGCTGCTGGAGCTGCTCGACGGGGCCCGGCAGCGCGTGCGCCTGGCCGCCGCGGCACTTAACCCGTCGGCGGCCCGCTGATCTCCGACTGCATTGTCTTGGCTTGATGACCAATCACTACGAACAAGGGACGAACAACGACGTGAACAAGAAAGAACTGACCCTCAGTGATCTCCGGAACGTCCGCGGCGCGGCGGCGGGCATCTTCGGCAAGAAGAAGGTGAAGTCCGAGAACGTGACGGGGACCGAGAAGCACGTGTGCGACTGCTCCTCCGAGTCGCCATCGGCCGACTCTCCGTCGTCGGCTCCATCGGCCGACGCGGGCTGATCTTCACGACCCATCACCATCACCAACAGACAAGGAAGACACATCATGAACAAGAAAGAACTGACCCTCTCCGATCTCAAGAACGTGCGCGGTGGCCTCGCGCTGGGCAAGTGGAAGAAGAGCGAGAAGACCGAGACCGATCCCATCGAGGGCGTGCCCACCTGCAAGTGTCACACCGAGACCTCCAACGCATCGCCCGCAGCCGCGGGAGCCTCCGGTGCCGACGCGGGGGTGGGCTAGCATGAGCCGTAAGGAACTCACCCTCGGCGATCTTCGCGACGTTCGGGGAGCAGCGGGGATCTTCAAGAAGAAGAAGACCACCACCGAGACCGTCACGGGGCAGACCAAGAGCATCTGCGACTGCACGCAGGAGTCCCCGTCGACATCACCCGCCAGCGCGGGTTGAGGGGCACGGGGTATCGCTACCATCCCGAGCTGACGCTCACCGATGACGCATTGACCGTGGCACCCGGGGCTGCGGGCGTTTCGCCATCGGAACAATGAAACGACGCGATGCGCGTGGGGAAGCCGCCGGGAGGTGGCCTCCCTGCGCGCCGTCCGTTGTGGCCCTCACCAAAAAACCATGGGACCAGCGAGGCCCACGCGTCACAACCACAGACGGATGAACGGGCTCAACGCTTGGATGAACCGGTCGCTCCGCGCCGCGGGAAAATGGAGCCTGCCAATGGCGGCGTCGCTGCTGGTGGCGGGATGTCGGGGTGGGGCGGGGGTACCCGTCGAGACTGCCGATGCCGATGGTGACGGCGATGGGGGGGCACCGCTGTCGCCTCCGGACTGCGATCTGCAGGCGGTGTTCGCCCACGAGGACAATCGTTGCTCCACGGCGGGGTGTCACGGCAGTCAGCGGGCGGGTGGTCTGGACCTCCGCGCCGAAGGCCTCGGCGAGCGACTGGTCGGCGTCTCCTCGACGACCGCCGCGTGTGCCGACCGGCTGCTCATCGACCCGGACGACCCCGCGCACTCTCTGATGCTCACCCAGCTCACCCCGCACGGGGTGATGGACGGATGCGGCGTCGTGATGCCGCTGGGGACCGAGGGCGTGGGCGACGAAGACTTCGAGTGCATCCAGTCGTGGGTCGACCACTACGCCCAGACCGTGGAGCCCCAGGCCCAGCCGGACTACTGCGATGAGTTCGAGCCCTCGGTGGCGCGGGTGTACGTGTCCAAGGTCAAGACCCTGCTGACGGGGAGGCGGGCCACGGCCGACGAGATCGCGATGGTCGAGGCCGACCCGGCGGCGTTGAAGACCCTGACGCAGGCCTGGATCGAGACGCCGCAGTTCAGGGCGCGCTTGGATCCATTCCTTCAGGACGCGCTGCAGTTCTCCACCGACCTGGGTGACCTCGACAACAAGATCACGGGGCTGCCCGCCTATCAGCCGCTCATCGAGGCGGACATCGGCGAGTCGTTTCGGCGGACGATGATGCGCATCATCGACGAAGACCGGCCGTTCACCGAGATCGCGACGACCCGCAGCTGGGAAGTGACCACGTTTACGCTGGCGATCCTCGCCTATCTCGATGCGGGGCAAGACGAGCGCAAG
>JAHZJA010000939.1 GCA_022601155.1 Deltaproteobacteria bacterium
CGCTGATGGGGCTGCAGTTGCTCGACCGGGGCTCCGCAACGGGGCGGCTGTCGACCGTGGTCGGCCCTATCACTGCTCAGCCCATGCGCCCTGCGTCGACGTCGACGGCCCGCGACGCCGTAGAGGCTCACTCGCAGCGGTGGGCCGGGCGATCGAAGCCTCGTTCGGGCCCACACGGCCCTGCGACGTCCACGATCAATGGCTCGTCGCGCGGACTGAACCGGGTTGTGTTGGAATCACAGCGTGCATAGAGTTTGGGTGCGACAGGGGAGTCCTCCGCGTGACCGAGCCGATGAAGCCCGCCGAGCAAGCCCTATTCGATGCGATCGCCCGGGGAGACCTTCGGGCGGTTCGTAACGCGCTGGTCAGCGCAGACGCCGGCGCAGCCGATGACGGTGGGGTGCCGGCGTTGGTCGCTGCGGCGCGCCTGGGGCAGGCCGAGATCGTCGGGGCATTGCTGGAGGCTGGTGCGGAGATCCAAGCCCGCGTGTGCGAGCCCGAGGCGGAAGAGGAGCTCGTCAACCTCGACGACGAGTTCGATGACCGGCTGTATGCGTCCCACACCGAGGACGCCCTCGGAGCGGCGATTCGTCTCGACCACGACGGCGTCCTCGAGCGGCTCCTCGCGGCAGGGGTGCGGCTGCATCCCAAGGCCTGGGACGACTACGAGCTACCTCTTTCACGTGCCGCGGCCTGGGGCGGCACGGCGGTGATCCGGAGGCTCCTGGACGCGGGGGCGCCAGTGAGCCACGGGGACCCTCCCCCCCTGAGCGTGGCTGCGGAAGCTGGTCGTGCGGACGTCGTACAGATGCTGCTGGATGCCGGCGCCGCGGTGGATGCAAAGGACAGCGACGGGGCCACGGCGCTGCTCAGTGCCGCTCTGTCCGGCGACCTGGCCACCGTGCAGACCCTCCTGCGCGCGGGTGCGGAGATCGGCGTCTGGTCGGCGGGCTCCAATGTCATGACCAAAGCGGTCGCCTCGGGGAACGAGGTGCTGTTCACCTACCTGCGGGATCGGGTCGACGATGACATTCGCCGGTCCGCGACGCTCGACGACCTGGCCCGCCAGCAGGAGCAACTGCGGCGAGAGGCCGAGCGTCCAATCGTCCGCCTCACCAACGCAGCCATGTACGGCAGACTGGATGCCATTGAAGAGGCAATCCGCGCTGGCGTTGCGCTCGATACCCTCGGATCGGTCGGGCTTGCTGCGCTGCACTTTGCCACCCGTGACAACCACCCAGACGTGGTCGATGCTCTGCTGGCCGCAGGGGCCAACCCCAACGTGGGGGCGGACCAATTCTACGGTCTCGATCGCCTGGGCTCCACGCCTCTGCATCTGCTGCTCGATTCCTTCTTTGACGACGAGGGTGAGCCCGCAATGATCGAGCGCCTGACCGCTGGGGGTGCCGATCCCAATGCGAGCACCGCCGCAGGCTGGACGCCGCTGATGGTGGCGGTCTGCCATCACCGACATCGAGCCGCAGAGATCGATGCACTGCTCGCCACGGGGGCCGACGTCGATCGGCGGGACACGGATGGCAACACCGCCCTCATGATGTCCGTGGCCTGGGATCTGGATGCCAGCGTTCAGCGGCTGCGTGCCGCCGGGGCCAGCGAGGAAGGGCTCCCCGAGATCCTGCTGCGACGAGCCGCCCAGCACGGCGACATCGAGGCCGTCCGAGCGTTGATCGGCGATGGTGTCGATATCGACCACATCTGCCGCTGTACCGCGCTGGATCTCGCGGCGACCGAAGGGCACGCAGACGTCGCCCGCCTCCTCCTCGCAGCGGGTGCCGACCCGGACCTACGCCAGTCATCGACCGACTCGACACCCCTGATGAGCGCGAGCTACCGCGGCGACTACGAGGCCGTCTGCTTGCTGCTCGACGCGGGGGCCGACCCCAGCGCGGCCCGCTGCGAACGCATGAGCGCTCTGGACTACGCGCATACCGGTCAATCGGAGGGCCGAGCCCCACAGCAGCCGTGGGCCGCTGTCATCGAGCGGCTCGAGTCCGCGGGCACGCCCATGCTCGGCTAGAGATCCCAACCGCCGAACGACGACCAAGGCCAAGCCGAGCCTGGTCCCGATCGTTCGGGGGCACCACATCGCTACAACTACAACGCCCGGAGAATGCCTGCGCGGCGAACATAACCAGCGTTGGGAGCTGACTACCAGGTGCGAGAGCCCGCATGCGTGAGGTCCCCGATCGAGTGGGGTCGCTCGTCCATTGTGAGCGCAAGCCGGGATGAGCCACGGACGCGCGTGTGGCTGTCGCCCAGCTGCGGGGGCTCCACTTCCCCGGCTCCGCTCACGCTTGGCACGGGTCATGGTGACCGCAGGCATTCGCACCTCGGCCTCCGTATCCACGCGGCGCAGCACCAGCGCGACTTCGACCTATGGGTGCAGCCCGTGCGCGCGCAGAACCTGCGACATCTTGCCTCCGGACTTTGCGAGCGTTTCGATGCTCGGCGGCTTCGCGGCTTTGATCCACAGCACGGGCGACCCATCGGGGCGGCGGTCGGCTGCCACCGTTCAGGCCTGCGGCACGATCGGCTCCGCGGGCCGCAACGATCCGCAACGGTGCCGGAGAGCAGGTCTCGTTCGGGGTCGGTGGGGTACACTCGACCCCCTCGACAGGACTTCGAGGCCGCCGCAGACCAGGAAGGACGATGATGCACAGGACACCCCGGATCTTGCTCGTTGCGACACTCTTGGCGGGGTGTGGCGACGCGCCGCAACCGGCCGCCTACACGCTGCGGATGGGAGACGGCTCGACCGGATCGAATGATGGAGGGAGCGGGCAGGCCACCGCCAGCGGCGGACAGTCCACCGACGGGACCAGTGGCGGGGGCGCATCGGGGACGGTCTCGAGCTCTTCGGGATGGAGCCCGCCCACCATCCTCGACCACGACGGCAACGATCCGTACACGGCCGGATGCTGGGAGGAGTTCGACGATCCGGCCTGTGCAGAGGCGTCGACCAAACACGGGGAGTCATGCCTGGAGGGATATGACGGCGCCTACCTTCAAGAGCGCTACACCAATCCCTCGAGCCCCAACGACACCGACTCGTGCGACGCGGAACAGCGGCAGGAGTACACCTGCGAAGTCCTGTGCATGGAGAACAACCACAACTCGGGCGAGTGCGTGGAGGTGGAGGTCGACTGTGCGGGCGAGACCATCATGTCCGCGCACTGCGTGTGCAGTGAGACGCCGCAGGATCAAGAGGTCTGGGGCCTGGACCCCGACGGCGATGATCCGGGCGTGGCCGCGATCCACCCCGTGTGGTTCGAGGATCCTGCGTGCATGACCGGACCCACCGGGTTGGGCTCGGAGCCGTGCCTGGACTCGATCACGCTCGAGGAGTTCTACACGGATGCCGAGCCAGGGTCGTGCGGGCATCTGTACTCGTACCCGGTCAATTGCGACCACTGGTGCACCGCCCGGGGGGCGCCCGGAGGTTCCTGTCAGTGGCAGGCGCTCGATGGAAACTTCGGGTCGGGCTATTGCGATTGCGCCGAGGAGCCGCCGGGCGAAGGCTCCAGCGGGGACGGGGGCAGCTCGACCGGAGAGCCGCCCTCCGACGAGACGACGTCGGGCACGGCAGGCGGGAGCAGCTCGGCGGGAGAGCCCAGCTCCGAGCCGACCTCGGACTCCGGCGGCGACTGGACGGCGAGCTCCGGAACGACCTCGTATCCCGGCGATGGGGGCGAGTACAGCACGGGGCAGCCCTAGTCCTCGCGTCGGCATCGCGCTGACGGTAGGGGAAGGGCGAGGCTTCCGACGGCCCGCGTACCTGGTGGCCAGCCGTGTCGGTCGCAGGGGTCGAGGCCGCAGGCAGAGGGTGAGCTGCGACCTGCGGCGGGAGGCGTCGAGACGGCTCTTCGCTCAGCCCGAGACGTGGGCCAGGTAGCGCGCCAGCGCCCAGGCCGGGAACACGTGGCGGTACAGCCGATAGTCGAGCACGGCGGTGTTGAAGAACACCCCGGTCGCTCGCTCCGAGGGCCAGCCGCCTGTCTCGTCCTGACGCGAAAGTAGCCAGGCGACGCCGCGGTCGATCGCCTCGCGTTCATGGGGGGCGACCTCGAGCAGGGTCAGCAGCGCCCATGCGGTCTGGGTGACGTTGCTCGGCTCGTCGTCGGGGACGGAGACGGGGGCGTCGCGGAGCAGGCCCTCGTAGCTCTCCGCCCAGCCGCCGTCGGCTCGCTGGGCCTCCACCAACCATCGCGCGCCACGAACGATGGAGGGATGCATGCTCGACAAGCCCGCCGCATGGAGCCCAGCCGACGCGAACAGCGTGCCGTAGGTGACGTTGATGCCCCAAAATCCGAGCCAACCGCCGGTCTCGTGCTGCGCGGTCAACAGGGCCTGACTACCCAGCTCCACCGCCTGCCGCACCTGCGAGCGCAGCCCGCGGGGAATGGCGTCGCCCAGCTGTCGCTCGGCGTAGGCCAGGCCTCGTACGCATGTGCCCGTACACTCGGTATAGGAGTACTCGAGCATGCAGTTGCCGTAGATCTCGGCGGGGTTGTAGCGCCGCAGAACCATCGGCCCGCGACGGGGCTCGTACGAACCAAAGCCACCGTCGTCGTTTTGTCGCCGCAGGATGAACTCCAGTGCAGCCAGCTTGCGCCCCACCGGAAGGCGTCCGGCCGGGTCGGAGAACCCACGCGCCTCGGCCCGCATCAGGGCTTCGAGGGCCTCGGCGGTGCAATCGCTGACCGGCCACGGGTGGTCCTCGTTGGCGAACCCCCAGCCTCCGTAGGCGGGCTCTCGGTAGTGTCGATGCCCGCCGAGGATCTCCTGCTGGATCTGGGCAGTGGGCAGCCACCGACACGCACGACGGACCATCTGCTCCGCCCGCGGGTGGTCGGGCCCTTCGCACAGCGCCTGCACCATGAATGCGGTGTCCCAGATGTCGCTGCGGGCCCCGGCGATGCGTAGACCCTCCTCCTCGTCCTCCCACACCCAGTACTCGAGTCCAGCCATCGCCCGCTCGAGGTCGGGGTGGTTGGGATCGGTGGCGTGCAGCGACAGGATGAACAGCATCCCGTTGACCGGGCTGAGGCACACGTGTCCCGTGCTGCGAAACTCGAACTCGATGTGGTCGAGCGCCCGGGCCAGCGCACGCTTGCGCAGCCTTCGGGGTACGAGGCGTTCCGCCACGCGCATCGCCGAGAACGCGGCCGACAGTCCGCGGCTGATGGGCTCGTAGAGGTCGGTGTCCGCGATCTTGTCGCGATGACGGGCGAAGCGCGCGGGATCGTAGCCCTCGGGGTACAGCTCGCCGCGGATCGCCTCGATGGTCTCGTCGCTGTTGCAGCTGTAGCGAAGCCCGTACAGGTACGACAGCCCGAGGTAGATGAGCCGCATGTGGCAGTACAGGCGCCACGGGTGCAGCGGCGAGGCCTCGGGCAGCAGCCACAGCTCCGGCAAGATCGGCTGCACGCTGTCCCAGGGGTAGAGGCCCAGCATCGCCAGCCAGACGCGGCCCCAGGTTGGAACTTCGTACACGCCGCCGTGCGCTCGGATGTAGCGCAGCGAGTCCGCGACCAGCGGATCGTCGTGGCCATAGCCCAAAAGCCGCAGCGTGACGTAGCCCAGCACCGTGTGAAACAGGTACGAGGGGCTGTCGGGGTGCATCCCCCAGCCGCCGTCATCGCAGCGCTGCACTTGGAGCGAGCGATAGACTCTTCGTGCGCGCGCCGGGTCGATGGGACGCCCCATCATGTGGCACAGCATCACGTACTGGCACGGCAGCATGGGATTCCACACCACCTCGCCGGCCACTCGACCATCGGCGTGCTGGCGCGTGGATAGATAGGCCAGCGCTTGGTCGTAGCCCTCGTGGGCGCGGGACGACAGCGAGGAGGCTACGGTGACGGTTGCAGAATCAGGAACCATTGGTGCGGCAAAAAGGTTTCCTCGTGGGCGAGCGTGAAGCCGGCACGGCTGAGCTCCTCCAGCGCTGCATCGCGTGACACCCGGTGTTGGGGCGCCGGGGCGATGTCGCCGGGGGGCGTACCGTCGGGGCGAAACTCGATGATCACGAGGCGTCCTTGCGGCTTGAGAGCCGCGTGGACCTTGCCAAAGTAGTCCACCCGATTACGGATGTACGCGTAGGTATTGGCGGTGAACACGACGTCGAGCGCTGCTCCGGGCAGCATGGGATCGTCGTAGATCGCGAGGTGAGGCTCGATGTTGGGGGTGCCCCACTCCTCACGATGCTCGAGCAGGTAATCCTCGAACTCCCCGTCTACGTCGACGGCGTAGACGCGGCCCTCGGGTACCTCCGCGGCCAGGCGTCGCGTGAAGTAGCCCGATCCGGCGCCGATATCCGCGACGACGGCGCGTTTGTCGTTCAGCGACAGGGCGCGCACCACCTGGTCGGGCAGCTGCCACTGGTCGCGGTCGGCATCCTCGAACACCGCGATCATCGCTCGGGGGTCGTCGTAGTGCTGCGGAGGCCCGCTGCCTGGCCCTCCACGCGGGCATGCGACCAGCAATAAGGGGGCGACCATCCACGCCCAGGCGCGGGTCCGTCGACCGAGGGGCGAGCGGTACGACGACGACATGCCGCGAGGGTAGACGGGTGGGGCGCGGGTGGGAAGTGCCGGAGCGGGCTCCCATGTGGGGGTTGAGGGGCTGGTCACATGGGAGCCCCGGATGCGGGCCGCGCCGCGGTTTCGCGGGTACACTCGGGCGCCGTGACTCGCGCTGCCCCAAATCCGTCCCGGGATCGACCGCGACCGATCCCGCTGGAGGCCAACGACGGGGGGCCGTGGTTGGCGCGCTGCCGCAAGACCCTCGTCGCGCTCACGCTTCGGCCGTGGCAGAGCTTCGAGGTCTGCCCCGAGCCGATCGACCACGGTCGGGTGATGCGGCTGCTGGCGACGCTGCGGCTGCCGCCGTGGATCGTGTTGCTCGTGGCGTTGGCCGTGCAACAGGCCACGGCCGTCGAGGGCACGGGAATCCCCATGCGTGCGATCTACGTGGTCATCGAGCCACCGCTCGCACGCGTGTTGTCGCTGTGGATCGTGTTGATGATCCCCGTTGGGCTGCCGCTGCTCTACTTCGTCTCGGGTCTCATCGCGCATATCGGGGTGGCCGTGACCGGGGGCGCCTCGCGATCGATCGGGGCCAGCATGCGGGCGTGTGGGTATGCCCTGGGCCTGGCGCTGTTGGTCGTGGGCGTGGTCGACATTCCGCTGTACCTCGGTCGGATGCCGGGTGAGGTCTACTTGGTGATGCTCGGCGTGATGGGCCTGGTGTTCTGGGGACTGTCGGCGATCGCATTGGCTCGGACCCATCGCATTGCCCTGGCGCGCGGGTGCATTGCGAGCCTGCTGCCCACGGTGGTGTTCGTGGCGGCCACGTTCGGTCGGGCGATGCTCGAGCTGTCGGAGATCCCGGGCCTGCCCCCGCCCGGCAACGGCTACGCACTGCCGTAGCCGCGGTCTTCGGTTCGCGTGCACGCGGGCTGCTACAGTGGTTGTCGGTGACGCTCCACGACGCAGTCCGGACGGAGATCGAGGCCCTTCACGAGTTCTTCGTCGGATGGTTTTCCGGCGCCCTCGACCGCAATGCCGAGGTGTTCGCCGACGGATTCCAGCGCCGATTCTGCGATGACTTCCTGCTCGTGCCTCCGGCCGGCACCCGCCTGGCGGTCGCCGATCTGGGCGGCGGGGTCGAGCGGGCCCACGGATCCAACCGGGAGTTTCGCATCGCGATTCGAGCCGTCGAGATCCAGCTGCAGACGCCTACCGTGGTCGTGGCCACCTACGAAGAGTGGCAACGCAACGCGATGGCCTCGACACCGCCGGACAATGGGCGCATTGCGACCGTGGTGTTCGAGCGAGCGGCCGCCGATTCGATGGCGCTGCGCTGGAGACTCGTCCACGAGACATGGCTTCCGGCCGAGGTGATGGCGGCCGGCGACTACGACTTTTGAGCGACGTCGCAGGGGTGCTGTCAATTGGCGACGGCCCGCACCCGGTGAGGTGGCGAGCCGTCGGCGGAGCACGGCATACCGTGCCTCGCGAAGCGAGCGTCTTTGTCTAGGCCGATGCCGAGACCGTGCGCGTCGTCCCGCTCGAGGGGGCTGCGGCCGAGCTGGGTCGAGCCCCGCCGTTCAAGACGCCCGCGAAGGCGTCGCGGTAGGCCCAGGCGAGGTAGCCCTCGAGTGCGAGCAAGACCACCGCCATCACCATGTTGGTCGGGGCCAGGACCACGTGGAACAGGACGATATTGACGATGACCGGGGCGAGCAAGACCAGCGCCAGGGGAACGAAGCGTCCGCTCAGCAGCATCAGCCCGGCGATCACCTCGGTGCCCTTGATGAGCGGCAGCATGTAGCCGGTCGCGGCCAGGGCACCCATGAACGCGCCACCCGCCTCTGGAAGCGGTGGCTGCGGAATGAAGCCCAAGAAACCGTTGAGGCCAAAGACGAAGAAGACGAGCCCGAGCAGCATGCGGGCGATGGGGGGGAACTTGGAGTGGATCGCGTTGGCCATGGGAATGTCCTACCGTTCACAACCACCGTGCCCCGCTCAGCCCCGAGGCGGTAGGCGGCAGTTGCGAAACGCGCTGTTCTGCATCGCGCAACGATGCGGCCGATGCCCTCGTGGCGGTATGAAGGCGTGGTGTGTCGGTGTGCGGGGGGCGAGCATCCGCTTGCGGGGGGCGGGGGCAGGCCTGTGCCGCGGTGTTCACCCGCGAACCTGCGTGCGGCGCCTTTTCCCGCGCTCACTGCCCGGGGCACGCCTGCGGCACCCCGGATACGTGCGCGGCGGTGTGATCGACCCAGCCCTCGCCCTCGACCGCAACGGTGCCCTCGACACCCGCGTGCTCGCCGATGATGAACGTCGAGTCCAGCGCGATCCCTGCCGCCGCGTAGGCGCCGATGTCCGAGGTGGCGTTGCCGTACGCGAAATCGAATCGCCAGCCCATCGCCTGCAGGTCCATCAGCGCCTGCGCCTTGTAGTCGCGGGCCGCATCGTCCACCACGAAGCTCTCGGCGAGCACCAGCGCGGTGGTGGCAGGGTCGTTGGGGAACCCGTGCTCGTCGATCCAGCGGGCGGTTGCGTCCCGGGCCGTCTCCCCCGTGCCCTCGAGCACGATCATCTCGGAGCGGGCGGTCAGGTAGAGCACGCGGTAGCCGAGCGCCGCGTAGGCATTGATCATCTCGGCGGCGCCTTCACGCTCGGCGGGGTCGTAGGTCCCATCCCCGATCTGCATGAAGAACTCGCCATCGGAGAGGGTGAGGGTCTCGTCGATATCGGCGACGATGGCCGGAAACTCGCTCGTGCAGGCCTCTCCCTCGGTCGGCATGGTCCCGGTGGAGTCGGCCGCCGACATCGTGGTGGTGGGGCCGTCGCTGGCCGCGGCGGTGGAGCCCTCGGCGCTGCCGTCGTCTCCAGCACAACCGACGGCCAGCATGGTCGTCAGCACGGTTCCCAGTACGAGCGTTGGTCGGTTCATGGCCACGGTCTCCCCTGGCGCATGAGACCACAGCTACGGGGGAGCCGTCGCCATCGATCTCACAGCAGTCCGTCGATGACCGAGCCGCCATCCACCATCGAGATCGGGCGCCCGGTGGGCGTCATGCGGGTCTCGTTGGGATCGATGTCCATCGCGGTCGCCATGGTGCGGAGCAGGTCGGGCACGGTGATCGGTCGGTCGGCGACCTCGTAGCCGTCGGCATCGGTCGCACCGATGACCTGGCCCCCTGCGATCCCACCCCCGGCCATCAGCACGCTGCTGCAGCGGGGGTAGTGGTCACGCCCGCCGCGCCCGTTGATCCGGGGAGTCCGGCCAAAGTCACCCAGGCAGACGACCAGCGTCTGCTCGAGGAGGCCGCGCGCGGACAGGTCGTCCAGCAGCGCCGAGACCCCGGTGTCCAGCGGCCCCGACAGAGCCTCGACCCGCTCGAAGTTGTCGGCGTGGGTATCCCAGCCGCGCAGGCCCACCTCGACGAACGGCACGCCGCGCTCCACCAGCCGTCGGGCCATCAGACAGCCCTGCCCGAACTTCGACGACCCGTAGCGTTGCGCTGCGGCGGCCGACTCCTGGCTCAGGTCGAAGGCCTCCGTGGACCCGGTCGACATCATGGTGATCGCCTGCTCCACGACGTCGCGGTGCCCCTGGACGGCGGCTGAGCCGTGGGTGCGTCCGAAATCATCTTGGAGGCTGCGCCACACCTCGGCCCGGTCCGAGCGCCGACTCGCGGCGAGCGCGACGGTGGGCTCGAGGTGTCGGACCGGTCGGGTGGGGTCCCGGACCACGAAGGGTGCACGCGCGGCGCCGAGCAGGCCGGGGCCCTGCCCTGGGGCGTTGATCGCCACGTAGCCGGGCAACGATCCGCCGGGGCTGGCCTGAGCCACCCAGGCTCCGAGCGCGGGATGCCGGGCGCCGCCCTGGGGCGGGTAGCCCGTGTGCATCAGGTAGCGGGCACGATCGTGGTTGCCCTCGCGGCTGGTGACCGAGCGCAGCAGCGCGACCTGGTCGAGGCGTTGCGCGATACCGGGGAGGTGCTCGCTGATGCGAACGCCCGGCAGGGCGGTCCGGATGGCACGGAACGGACCCCCGGTGGCGCGCCCGGGCTTGGGATCCAACGTATCGATCTGACTCATTCCGCCGTGCATGAACAGCAAGATGCACGCGCGCGCGCGGGTCTTGGGGGACGGGGATGCGTTCGCACCGCGGGCGGCCGGGGTGACCAGGGAGGAGGCCAGAGCGCCGAGGCCCAGCTGGAGCATGTGTCGTCGTGTGGTTGCCATGGTCGTGCTCCTCTCAGTGGATGGTGACGAACTCGCTGGAGGCCAGCATCGCGTGCATGAGATCTTGGTAGACGGTCGGCTCGTCGCTGCGCTCGGCCACCAGGCGGCGGAGGGCTTCGCGTCGCTCGGCCGAAGGTGGGCGGCCGTAGACCCGCAGGTACAGGGCATCGATGCGGTCGCCCGGGTCGGGGGTGCTCGCCAGCAGCTGGGCCAGCGCGCCCTGGGTGGCGGTGACGCCCTGGTTGGTCAGCTCACCGTTGAGCAGGAGCAAGGCCTGGGGGACGTTGCCCGAGAAGGTGTCGGCCGCGGCCATCTCGTCGTCGTCGAAGGCTTGGGCGTACTCCTTGCGCAGCTGCTGACGACGGCGGGCGACCTGACGACGAAAGCCGCGCCCGGTCGTGTCCTCGAGGCCCGTGGCGACCAGGAGGCTACGCAGCAGCTGGCTGGCGCTCATGGGGCGCAGTGCCGACTGAGCAAAGACGCGCTCGCGTGCCGCCGTGCCGTCGGTCTGCCCGGCCGAGCTGCGCTGGTAGGCGCGCGACATCACGATCGTGCGCAGCAGGTGGCGTAGATCGTAGTCGTGCGCGATGAAGTCTTCGGCCAGGGTCTCGAGGATGGCCGGGTGCTCCGGCAGGTCGAGGCCGCCCAGATCGTCCCAGGGCTCGACGACGCCGCGGCCCATCAGGCGAGCCCAAGCGTGGTTGGCGGCCGCCTTGGCGAACAGTGGCGACCCCACGATGCCGCGGGCCATCGTCTGCCGCCGGGTCTCGTCGTCGCGAGGGGTGACGACCAGCGCGGGGAAGGCCGGGGCGACCCGAGCTCCGCTGCGATCTCCGGGAGCATCGTGCTCGGTCGGCATCCGCATCTCACCGCGAGGCTTGTCCACCACGCGGGGGACTCGGACGCCGTCGACCTTGGTCTGGCGCGCGCGGGTCCGGGCGTAGTAGGCGGCGAGGCCGTAGAACTGCTGCTGGGTGAAGCGATCGTCGGGATCGTCGTGACACTGTGCGCACTGGAGCTGGAGCCCCAAGAACACGCGGGCGGTCTGACCGGTGAGAGCCTCGACCGCGTTCTTGCGCCCGTGCACCACCACGAACCCGGCCGGGTTCGCCTCGTCGGCGCCCCCGCTGGCGGTGAGCATCGCGGTCGTCATGTCGTCCCAGCCCGCGCCTGCGGCCAGCTGGCGTTCGATCCAGGTGCCGAGGCTCTGACTGATGGCCGGGCGTTGCTGGACCGCGCCGCCCAGCAGCGTGTCGCCCAGGACCTCCGCCCAGTGCTCGGCCCAGGCATCATCGGCGAGGAGATCGTCGACCAGCGCGGCTCGCTTGTCGGGGCGCTCGTCGGCGGTGAAGCGTTGGACTTCGTCCGCGGTGGGGATGCGCCCGACCAGATCGAGGCTGGCTCGGCGCAAGAACTCGGCGTCGTCGGCCGTCGCGGTGGGCTCCACGCCCGCGGCGCGCCAGTGCTCGGCGATCGCAGCGTCGAGCGGGCCTTGCTCGGTGTTGGCGACCGCGGCGGGCGGGGCCGACACCGGGGCATCGGTGGGACGGTCGGGAGTCGAACACGCCGCCAAGATGCCC
>JAHZJA010000940.1 GCA_022601155.1 Deltaproteobacteria bacterium
CTTGCTCGAGGCGCTGTCGTGGAGTCATCGGCGTCGCCGCAACCGCGGGCTGTGGGGGCTGGCCGCGGTGGGGGTGCTCGGCGTGGGTGGGGCCACGGCGCGAACGTGGTCCGACGCCGAGCAACAGCGCTGCAGCGGAGCCCAACAGCAGCTCGCCGGGATCTGGGACGGGGCGCGACGGGATGAGGTGGAGACCGCGATGTTGGGTGTGGGTCAGCCGTATGCCCAGGACGTGTGGGACCGGGCAGCGCCGAAGCTGGATGCGTACTCGAGCGCGTGGGAGGCCATGTACACCGAGGCGTGCGAGGCAGCGACCGTGCGAGCAGAGCAGTCGCCGGAGATGATGGATCGTCGCATGCAGTGTCTGCATCGCGTGGCGGGGGAGCTGCGAGCGACGGTGGACACGCTGGCCGATGTCGACACCACGGTGTTGAGCAATACCCACAAGCTGGTGACCAGCCTGCCGTCGCTATCGCAGTGCGAGGGCGCCCAGGCGATGGTGACCGAGCTGGCAGCGCCGCTGCCCACGGAGGCTGACGCCGTGCGGGCGGCGCGGGGACAGCTCTCGCGCGCCAAGACGCTGAGGACTGCCGGCCGATACGAGGCCGCACAGGAGGCGATAGCCGCCGCCGCCGCGACGCTGGAGGGGGTCGGCTACGGGCCGGTTCGTACCGAGTTGACGCTGGAGCGAGGCCTGGTGCTCCACCGACTCGGCGAGTACGTCGAGTCGGAGCGGGCCCTGAAGGCAGCGATGGCGCACGCCTCCCAGTGGCAGCAACACGGGCTCCTGACCGACGCGGTGAAAAACCTGATGCACGTCGTCGGGTACAAGCAACAGCGGATCGAAGCCGCGATGTTGCTCGTGCCGCTGTTGAAGGGCTTGTCCTGTGCAGATCCGGTGAGAGAAGCGGCTGCGCGAAACGCCTTCGCCAATGTGTTGCTGGTGCAGGGGAAGTACGCGGAGGCCGAGGCCGAACAACGGGTGGCGCTGGCGTTGCGAGAGCGGACGCTGAGCGCCGACCACCCCCACATCGCACTGTCGTTCAACAATCTCGCCATCTTGTTGGCGCGACAGGGGAAGTTCTTGGAGGCCGAGGCGATGTTCCGGACGGCGTTGACACGGCGACGCAAGGCTCTGGGCGCCCACCACCCCGACGTCGCATCATCGCGCAACAACCTGGCCCTCGTCCTGGCGGAACAAAGCAAATTCGAAGCCGCGGAGGCGGAGCACCGCAAGGCGCTCGCATCGCGGAGGAATGCGCTGGGGCCCAACCACCCCGATGTCGCATGGTCGCACAACAACATCGGCATCATGCTGGGCCACCAAGGACGGCATGCGGAGGCGGAGGCGGAGTTTCGAATGGCGTGGTCTCTTTGGGAGACGACGAAGGGATCGAGCGGGGCCCGGGTCGGGACGTTTCGGAACAACCTCGGCGACGCGTTGTGGGGCCAAGGGAAGGACGCGGAAGCGGAGGTGGAGTTTCGGGCGGCGCGGTCGCTATTCGAACAGACACTCGGCACTGCGCACCCCGATTGGGCCATGGCGGGGAGCAACCTCGCGACCCTGCTCGAGAGCCGAGGGAGGTACGAGGAGGCGGAGCGGGAGGCTCGTGCGGCGTTGTCGTCGTACGAACAGGCGGGAACCCTCGAAGGCCACGCCGCCGCGTTGGCTCGCAACAGCCTCGGTCTGGCGTTGCAGGGGCAGGGCAGGTACGAGGAAGGCCAAGCCGAGCTCGAAACGGCGTTGACAGTGCTGGTCGAGAAGCTGGGCGCCGAGCATCTCGACAGCATCACGGCGCATCAGAGGCTCGGCACGACGTTGTGGAGACGGGGGAAGCACGAGGAGGCGGAGGCTGAGTATCGAACGGCGCTGACGCTGCGGGAGAAGGTGCAGGGACTCGACCACCCCGAGGTTGCGAGTACCCGCACCGTCTTGGCGGACGTGCTGCTGAGACTCGGCCGACAGGCGGAGGCGTTGTCGCTTGCCGAGCAGGCCTGGGCTCGGAGCCAACGCGACGACATCGACGCCAGCGATCGCGCCACGACGGCCTTCGTGCTGGCTCGTATCCTGTGGAGTATCGAAGGGGCTGCGCGTGATCGAAGGCGAGCGAAGGAGCTGGCCGACACCGCCCTACGCATCTATCGAGCCGACGAGGAGGCCGAGCACGACGATGAGCGCGAGGTCGAACAGTGGCTGTCGACACACGCTGCGAAACGGGCGCGGCGCTGAGGGCAGCCGTCCCTCACAGCACCTTGGCCATACACACACTCAGCGGTGAGCCCACATACTCACCGAACGCGGGCACCCGCTCGAAACCCGCCCGCTCGTACAGGGCAATCGCGGCGTGCTGCCGGGTACCGGTCTCGAGCACCAGGCGCTGCACCCCGAGCCGCCGTGCCTCGGACTCGAGCGCGGCCAACAGCTGCTGCCCCACGCCGTGCCCACGCTCTGGGGGCGCGACGAACATGCGCTTGAGCTCGCCCACGGTGTCGCCTGTCCGGCGAACGGCACCGCACCCGATCGGATCGTCGCCGCGGTAGATCACCACGAACACGCCGCGCCCGGGCGCCAGCTCGTCTTCGTCGAGCCGGAAGTGGGTGGCGCCCTCCTCGGGGTAGCGTGCGCTCAACTCGGCGTTGAGGGTGGCGATGAGCCCCTGCGCCACCGCAGATGTCAGCGGCTCGGGGACGATTCGAATGGAGCCCGGGGGGGTGGTCATCGTGAGCCGTGGTCGCGGGCCGAGCTCGGGTCGCTCGAGGGGGCAGGCCCGGGGAGTCTCTGGGGGACGAGCCGAAACGCTGGCCGGGGGGTGGTCATCGCGAGCCGTAGTTGTGGGTCGAGCTCTCTTCGTTGCGGTCGGTCGCGGGGGCGGGGGAGGGTGACAAGGCGGCGATCTCGGCGTACAGGGCGTCGCTCATGTCGATGGCGTCGGCGCCCAGGCATGTCTGGAGCTGCTCGGGGGTGCGTGCGCCGAGCAGCGGCGCGGTGACGGCCGGGTGGGCTGCCACCCAGGCGATGGCGAGCGCGGCGGGATGATGCCCGTGCTCCCGGGCCAACGCGACGAAGCGCTCGGCGATCTCGAAGTTGGACGGCGCGGCGTAGCGGGTGCGGTACATGGCGTTGTCGACGATCCGCCCCGTGGACGGACGATCGTCGACCCCGTACTTGCCGCTCAGTAGGCCGCCGCCCAGCGGTCCGTAGGTGATGCAGCCCAGACGCTCGGCGGCGCACATCGGCAGGATCTCCGACTCGGCCTGACGCTTGAGCAGGTTGTACATGGGCTGGGCGCAGGCGACGGGCGCCCAGCCATGGCGCTCGGCAACCCCGACCGCGCGGGCGGTCTGCCACGCCGCAAAGTTGCTCACGGCGGGGTAGAGGATCTTGCCCTCCTGCACCAGTCGCTCCACCTCGCGCAGGCTCTCCTCGAGCGGGGTCTGGTCGTCCATGCGATGCAGGAAGAACAGATCGATGCGATCGGTCGCGAGCCGGCGGAGGCTGGCCTCGACGGCCCGCCGCAGGTGATAACGGCTGCTGCCGCGGTCGTTGGGACCCGGCCCGGTGGGAAAATAGGCCTTGGTCGAGATGACGACGTCGTCGCGGCAGCCACCGATGAGCCGCCCCAAGATGCGCTCGGCCTGACCTTGGTGGTAGACGTCGGCGCAGTCGAACAGGTTGATGCCAGCGGTACGGCAAAGGTCGAACATGGTGGCGGCCACGCGCTCGCCGTCGCCGTCGCCGAAGGACATGGTGCCGAACGCGAGCCGCGAGACGCGGACTCCCGTAGACCCGAGGAAGACGTGCTCCATCTGCCCCAGGGTACCGGCCCGGGGGAGGCCGGGGCGAAAGCGCGGGCAGCCGCGCGATGAGGCGGGCGCGCAGTGGTCCGCGGGACGAGGCGGCCTGCCGCGACGCCACGGGCCCTGGTCTTCCGTGGCCGGGCCGCAGGGGCCGCAGCTGAGTTCGGAGGGTGCAGGCCTCGGCGCCCAAGGGCGCGACCGCCGAGGTCGGCACCGTCAACCGGCCTCGCGGGCCGAGTGTTCACGAGGGGTGACACCGACATCGCCCTGTTCGATGCCGCGCCCGCGTCAGCCGATGGTGCCGACCCGCCCGATGGCCGACGGGCGGTGTTGGTCTGGAGGTGATCGGCGGCCGACGACCGCCCTGCTGCTCGTGTAGGCAGGGGATCGACATCCGGGACACCGGGCGGGTCATGAGGCCTGGAACGAGGAGTCCAACACCAGGAGCAGGCTCGCCCTGGCGCTACGCGGGGCTCGGCTCGCGATGTGCCCTAGGGCTGCGCGACTTGCGTGCGGCTGCAATCGCGATGAAACAGGGTTTCCGACGGGCGCGGCGTGACATCATGCATTGTCCCCGGTTCAATTTGCGCTTTGCCGGGCGTGGCGCGGCCGCCACACTATGGGTCCACCGGCAAGCCGGTGCGGAGATGAGCGAGCTGTGACGCGGCACCAAGCGGTCTTCTTTCGACGGCTGATCTACATCTACGATCTGTTGATCAGCACGTTGGCGTTCTTCGCTTCGCTGTGGATTCGGCAGATGCTCGCCGTGTTCCATCAGCAGGGACAGCTGCCCGAGTTCATGTCGCGGATGGACCTGGGGCCGATCATCATCGCCGACTACTACCCACTGCTGTGGGGGCTTTGGCCCGTGTGGCTGCTGGCGCTGTACTTCGGCGACAGCTCCGACTTCCGCCTCCAGTACCGCCGCGTGGTGACGCGCTACTTCAAGGTGGTGGGCATTGGGCTGGTGATGTTCATCGCCGCGACGTTCGTGTTCAAGATCGGGTTCGTCGCGCGGACCTACGTGGTGCTGCTGGGCATCGTGCAGCTGTCGGCCCTGATGCTGGGGCGCGTGCTGCTGATCGAGCTGTTCTCACTGTTTCGGCGCCAGGCCGTCGATGGTCACCGGGTGCTGGTGGTCGGACGAGGGGAGCAGGCGGTCGCGTTTGCTCGCTCGCTGCGCACGGGCACGCCGTGGAACAACAAGCTCATCGGTCACGTGGAGGTGCCCAACGAGTACGGCCTGCCAGAGGCGGTGCCCGTGCTCGGGCCACTGCGGCAGCTCGACACGCTGCTCGACGGACAGCCGATCGACGAGGTGGTGTTCGCCGTCCCCGACCAGCCGCCCGAGACCTTCGAGGAGGCGCTGCGGCACTGCGAAGAGCGTGGGGTGGACGTGTTGCTGACGATGCCCCCCGATGTGCCGCGCGCGGGCAAGATCGAGGTGGCCAAGGTCACCGGGTACGACCTGCCGATGATCGGTATGCGTCGCACCCCGACCAGCGAGGGGCGCCTGCTCGTCAAGCGCCTGCTCGACCTCAGCGGAGCGGTCGTCGGGCTGCTGCTGCTGGCCCCGATCCTGCTCGTGACCGCGATCGCCATCAAGGTGACCGCGCCCGGGCCCGTGTTCTTCTCGCAGGTGCGATCGGGGCGCAACGGCCGGAAGTTCCGGATGCACAAGTTCCGCTCGATGGTCGTCAACGCGGAGAAGCTCAAAAAAGAGCTCGAGAAGTTCAACGAGATGGACGGGCCCGTGTTCAAGATGAAGCACGACCCGCGGATCACCCGGGTGGGTCGCTTCATCCGCAAGACGAGCATCGACGAGCTCCCCCAGCTGTTCAACGTCATCAAAGGCGACATGAGCCTCGTCGGGCCTCGACCGGCCCTCCCCGAGGAGGTCCAGGCCTTCGACGACGAGCTGCGGGAACGGAGCCGGGTTCGCCCCGGTATCACCGGCCTGTGGCAGGTCGAGGCCCGCTCCAACGCCGCCTTCAACGCCTACCGCCGCCTCGACCTGCACTACGTCGAGAACTGGAACCTCTGGCTCGATCTCCGGATCCTCCTGGCCACCGCCGAGCAGGTCATCGTGACCTTCGCCCTGCTCCCCCTCCGCTTCTTCCGCCGCCGCTCCGACCAACGCATCGACGGCATCGCCCCAGCCAACGAAGGCGACCGGGGCCAGGTGATCGACCTCCGGGACCGCAATCGGGCCCGGCTGGCCGCAGCCGAAGAGAGTGCAGGTCTCTCCCCTCAACCCGCCGCCGACCCACTCGAGAGCGGCGAACCGTCGCTCAATTGAGTTCCGGGCCACCACGCCCGACCCGGGTTACGCCTCCGGCGAAACCCACCAACCGCCGCCTCTACCCACAATCGAGACATGCCCCAGACACTCGACGCCGCCGACGAGCTGGGACTCTCCGACTATGCACGCGTCCTCAAGCGACGCTGGTCCTGGGTCCTTCTCCCCCTGGTCACCATCATGGCCCTGACCGCAGCAGCGACCCTGC